>PYEQ01000009.1 GCA_003017785.1 filamentous cyanobacterium CCP5
GAGTGAAGACTGGCCGGTGGCTCTGCAGTTTACAAATTATCGGTAGAACCTTCGAAATTGGTTTGGATCTGATTGTCGGCAGTTTTTTGGGGGCGATGGCTCCAGCACCGACCCAGTCTCAGCGATCGCTTCCCTGCTCTCGGGCACTCTGAAATCATCTTTATCTCAGGGTGTCATGCTGGCAAGAACTTGGAGTGCTACGCTGATCGGCATTGACGCCATTCGGGTTGGCGTCGAAATCGATATTTCGGGCGGACTGCCAGGCATGGTTGTGGTGGGCCTGCCCGATGCGGCTGTGCAGGAAGCCCGAGAGCGGGTCAAAGCCGCCCTGAGAAACTCGGGATTTCCCTTTCCCATGCGCAAAATCGTTATGAATCTGACTCCGGCAGATTTGCGTAAAGAGGGCCCGAGTTTCGATTTGCCTATGGCGGTCGGGATTTTGGCGGCCTCCGATCAGGTGGCGGCGGTGGGCCTAGAGGAACTGCTGTTTTTAGGAGAGCTATCCCTAGATGGCAGTTTGCGGCCCGTGGCCGGAGTCCTGCCGATCGCGGCGGCGGCTCAGTCATTGGGGCTACGGGGACTGGTAGTACCCGCTGACAATGCCCGCGAGGCCGCTGTGGTGCCAGGGCTGACGGTCTATGGGTTCAAGCATTTATCTGAGGTGGCCGATTTTCTTAACCATCCGACCCACTACTTGCCGGTACAGGTAGATGCCCTTGAGGAGCTGGCCAAAACATCGTCCATGCTGGATTTGCGAGATGTGAAGGGCCAGGTTCAAGCCCGCCGGGCTTTAGAAATTGCCGCGGCTGGGGGGCACAACCTGATTTTTTCGGGCCCCCCTGGCAGTGGCAAAACCATGCTGGCCCGTCGCCTGCCGTCGATTTTGCCACCTCTTCAGTTTGAGGAAGCGCTAGAAGTTACCCAGATTCACTCCGTGGCCGGACTGCTAAAGGATCGGGGTACCCTGGTTAACATTCGACCGTTCCGCAGTCCCCACCATTCCGCGTCGGGACCGTCCCTGGTGGGTGGAGGCAGCTTCCCTAAACCGGGCGAGATTTCCCTGGCCCATCGGGGCGTGTTGTTTCTAGACGAGCTGACAGAGTTTAAGCGGGATGTGCTAGAGTTCCTGCGCCAGCCCCTTGAAGATGGCTACGTCACCATTACCCGCACGCGACAGTCCGTGGAGTTTCCGGCCCAGTTTACCCTGGTTGCCAGCACGAATCCCTGCCCCTGTGGCTATTATGGCGATCCGGTCCAGCCCTGTACCTGTACCCCCCGCCATCGAGAACAATACTGGGCTCGGCTCTCAGGCCCCCTGATGGATCGCATCGATTTGCAGGTAGTGGTGAGCCGCCTGAAGCCGGAGGAAATCACCCAGACCCGTCCCGGTGAGGACTCGGCAACCGTGCGCGATCGGGTGCAACAGGCCCGGGCGATCGCCCATCAGCGGTTTGCCCAAGAATCCGGACTTCAGTGCAATGCCGACATGCAGAGTCGTCACCTGAAGCAATGGTGTGCCCTCGATGACACCTGTCGATCTCTGATTGAAGGCGCTGTCCGCAAGCTGGGGCTCTCCGCCCGCGCTACTGACCGGATTCTTAAGGTAGCCCGCACCATCGCTGACTTGGCTGCCGCCGACCTCCTGGAAACCCACCACGTAGCCGAGGCCATCCAGTACCGCACCATTGACCGCATGCAATAAGGGATATTGACCTAAGGACACAGATACCCTGCCTTTACGCTCTCCTCAATCACCCGGAGCACCATCGGCCAGAGCTGCGGAGCTCCGGTAGCAACTGGCTGCATCCGCTGCAACACCTGGGCTCGAGTAATGCCATGCTGTTTCCAGGTGCCTCCAGCGGTTTGCTGATTGTGCAGCAGGGGCTGAATCCGATCCAGGGCAGCGGCGAACTGAGCGGTGGGGGTGCGTCGAGCCTCAAACTCATCCCAGAGCGATCGCAGTTCTTGGCCTTGTTCGGGGGGCAAGAGGCCAAACAGGCGATCAGCGGCCTGCATTTCCCGTGCAGCCTTATCGGTGTTACCTGCAGCGTCATAGCAAAACGTATCGCCCGCATCAATTTCTACTAGGTCGTGAATCAATAGCTGCTTGATGGCCCGGACAAGGTCAGTGCCTGGCGGCGCATACTCCGCCAGAGCGATCGCCATCATCGCCAAATGCCAGGAATGCTCAGCACTGTTCTCCCGGCGAGAACCATCCGTCAGTAGGGTTTGACGCAGCACCGTTTTGAGCCGGTCAATTTCAAGCACAAAGGTCAATTGCTGCTGCAGGCGCGGCAGATCCATCGTCGGTAAAGGCGTAGACAGCATGGGCAGAGGACCTATATGACGCTGCTATCCTATCGAGATATCTTCCTGTCTGTCTGTTCGCTGGGGCCGCTCCCCCTGCTCGAGCCCCCTGCTCGAGCTAGGGCGGAAAATGTTATAGTGTGAACGACTCGGACCCATGCGGTTACAACGCCCAAACCATGTCAGGACCGGAAGGTAGCAGCATTACGGGATGCTTGTAACAGGCGTGGACTCCGGGTCTTCTTGCTATAGAGCGGGCTCCTAGCAGGCCAATGGGGAATTCTCCACTTCTGCAGACGGTTATCGGGACTAGAAGCTGGTTGAAGCAGATGCCTATCCTGAAAGAGACAGCGTAGGCGAGGACATAACAATGGCAGGCGCAGGCAACTCGGGTTTCAGTAATCTAGTTCAAAAAGCCTTTTATTTGGGTGTGGGGATTGCCTCCTATGCCGGGGAGAAGGCTGGTAGCACCCTGAAAGAAGTGCGGGAACAGGCTCAGAAACTCGTAGATGAGCTGGTGGCTCGGGGAGAACTGACCACGGAAGACGCCCAGCGAATGGTCAATGAGATGGTCAATCGAGCCCAGACCCAGGCAGATCAAACGGCAGCGACCCAGAGCGAACCCCGGCGCATTGAGATTTTAGATGACAGCGATGAATCCCCGAGCGGCAGTGAAACCGCTAGGGCAGGGGAGCTGCGACGGCAGGTAGAAGCCTTGCGGCAGGAATTGGAACAGTTAAAGCGAAAATCGTAATGGACGACTGGTCTGATCGGATGTGGCGTTCCCTGGATGCGATCTCCCAGGATACGGAAACTTGGCTACAGCGGATGGGCTACCATCTAGCTGAGGCTTCCCATGCGTTGCTGGATGCCGCTGATGAGTGGGCAGATGAAATTCAGCGCAACTTAGATCCGGAGGTGAATCCCCTGGTAGATGAGCTGAACCGAGTGATTGAGCCTTGGGAAAGCGCTGTGGATGCCCAGGTTGAGGAAGCAGCTGAGCAGATTAACCAGGCTATCGATCCGGTCATTGATGCTCTAGTCATGGGGCTAGGACAGTGGGTAGAAATCCTATCGGCTCCCGTCCACAATACGGTTGAGCCCATGGTTCAGAATCAACCTACCTGCGTAGGCTGTCGGCACTACTACGGTCAGGCCCACGGAGGTAATCTGCTGGTTTGCGCCATGCACCCCTACGGACCTGAGGCTGAAAAATGCCCAGATTACGAATCATTTTGGCCTGGGCCATCGGATTCGGCCTAGCCGGATACCTAAACTTTGTCCGAGTCCAGAAGTGAAGTTTTGCCCAAGAGAAAGCTTCACTTCTGGACTGGACTTGGCATAGAGGTCAGGGCCTAGCGGGTTCTGACAGCAGTGAATAATAGTGCCCAACCGGCCCCTGTCCTCGCCCAATCGGTAGGGCGTAGCGCAAAGCTTCTGTGACGTAGGCTTTGCTATCTTTAACGGCGTTGAGCTGGGATTTGCCAAGGGCTAGATTGGCGGCGATCGCCGCCGATAGGGTGCAGCCGGTGCCGTGGGTATGGGTGGTTTCAATGGTTTCTGTCCGCAGCACTTCTAGGGTCGCGCCGTCAAACCACACGTCGACTCCCCGCAGTTCCGCTGTCATCCCGCCTCCCTTAACCAGTACGGCTTTAGGCCCGAGTTCAAAAATCTTGCGGGCAGCTATTTCCATATCTCCCAGGGTGTTCACTTCCAGGCCACTCAAAATCTGAGCCTCATAGCGATTCGGGGTCAAAATATCTGCTTGGGGAATGAGGAATTGTCGCAGCAGGGCGATCGCGCCATCGTCGATCAGCTGAGCTCCGGTGCGGGACACCATAACTGGATCGACGACTAAATTAGCCAGCTGAAGCCCTGGCAGCATGGCGGCAACCGACTCGATAATCGGCTCATTTAAGAGCATTCCGGTTTTTATCGCATCGGCTCCGATGTCCCGAATCACCGCTTCAATCTGAGCCGTAACTGCCTCTGGCGGCAGAGCATCGACCCGATTGACTCCCTGGGTGTTTTGGGATGTAACGCAGGTAATGGCGCTAGTCCCGTGGACCCGATGAAAGGCAAAGGTCTTGAGGTCTGCCTGAATCCCTGCTCCGCCACCGCTGTCAGACCCTGCAATGGTGATCGCTACAGGAATCTTAAACGGAGTACTGTTGACCATAGGAGGCTACTGGTTAGGACGCCGGCGCTGTAGAAATTCAGGGATGTCGAGGGTCCCAGAGCCGCTGCCTGGGCTGCTAGGACTGCCCAATCCCCCCGGCATTGATGGAGAGCCTAGGTTACGCTTGAACGGCGTCACCCTAGGGGTTTCCCCCTCGGTGGGGGAGACGGAAGCGGTATTGAATCCAGTAGCAATGACCGTGATGCAGACTTCCCCCTGCATGCGATCGTCAATCACTGCTCCGAAGATGATGTTGGCATTCGGGTCGACGGCTTCGTAGATGATTTCTGCCGCTGCATTGACCTCGTGGAGAGTCAGGTCACTGCCACCGGTGATGTTAAAGACCGCCCCAGATGCTCCTTCGATCGACGACTCTAGCAGGGGTGAGGAAATGGCCGTGATCGCCGCTTCGCGGGCCCGAGACTTACCTGAGCCTAGACCGATTCCCATCAGAGCCGAACCGGCATCGGCCATGACTGCCCGAACATCGGCAAAATCGACGTTGACGAGACCAGGAATCATAATGATGTCGGAAATTCCTTGGACTCCTTGACGGAGGATGTCGTCGGCGGTGCGGAAAGCTTCCTGGACTGGAGTTTGCTCTGAAATGACTGACAGCAGCTTATCGTTAGGAATCACGATTAGGGTATCGACTCGACCCTGGAGGGCGGCAATGCCCTCTTCTGCCTGGGCCATGCGACGCCGACCTTCGAAGGTAAACGGACGGGTAACTACGCCTACCGTCAGCGCCCCAGCCTCTTTGGCTACCTCCGCCACAATCGGGGCAGCCCCAGTACCGGTACCGCCGCCCATGCCAGCCGTGATGAAGACCAAATCCGACTCTTCAAGGGCGGTGCCCAACTCATCTCGGGACTCTTCGGCGGCCTTCTGTCCAATGGCAGGATTGCCCCCAGCGCCGAGGCCTCGAGTCAGCTTTTGACCGATTTGCAGGCCGTTAGAAACATCGGCAGTGTTGAGGGCTTGGGCGTCTGTGTTGACAGACCAGAACTCGATGCCCGTCAGACCACTGGTAATCATCCGGTTGACAGCATTACAGCCGCCGCCGCCGACGCCGATGACTTTGATTCGAGCAATACTACTGGGTAGGGCGTCGCTGCCTTTGGCCATTTCTGCTGACATATGCCTGATGTATTCGGGTTGACTATGGCTGATACTCAAGCCAGATGATGTAAACGGATTAGCGCTAGAAGCAGGGGGGGGGAAGGAATCCTCAGTCGAATTAGCACCCAATGACTCGACTGGAGAACCGTGATTGGCTTGACCATCGAAATGATCATCAGGCGGTACGGGAAACACAGACATAGGACACGAATTAACGACTAATAACTCAGCTTCTAAGCGCCAACTGTGGCCGATTCTAGACAACTATAAGTTAGATCGGCAGAAATGGCCAAACCTATGGCCGGATGCTAAAGATCCATAACATGGTGAGCTCTCGGCTGCTGTTGACAGCAAAAATAAGGTTTTCTGCGAGAAAAGTGCCGTAAACTCGCTTTTTTTCGAGAAAATTCGCTAAAGCAAGTGGATTTGGTGTTATTCGTCTTCGGTAGAGTTCAGATCTCCCTGACTGGCCTGCAAAAACTGAACTGATGGAATCTCAGGATTGCGCAGGTCGATGTAGGCAATACTGCTGGGATTAATTTGTTCCGGTAAGCGGCGCAGCTGGGCTAGGGCGGTGATTTGCTGGGGAAAGCGATCGCTGTAGGGTCCGAGCCGGACCTGCCCTAAATCGGTTTGGAGCACCAAATCGTTGGGGTCTTGCCAGTCAAGGCGGCGAATGGCGACCGGGCTTTGGCGAATCGACCGATAGATCTGAGGCCAGTGATGACGATCTCGGGGGCGCAGACCGTACACCTCTAGCTGTGGCAGAGGCAGGTTGTCATCCAGCAGGGTGAAGCTGGAAACCGGCATCCAAACCCCCTGGGCATCCAAAAGGCCAGGCTGAACGTAGGGACTGCCCAGAGAACTTTCTGGGCGACCGATGGCTTGGACCGGAGCCGGTATGGAGCGGGCGACGGGCTCACGTTCTCTAACGTAAACGCTGATTTTAGGAGGAAATAGCTGCCGTACAGCCCCAGCGGAGATGATCGGCGCCCGCTGCTCGAGCTGACGGGCGATTTCTTCAGGTCTGATCTTGAGGAGCGGCTGGGGATAGTCCAGGGAAATGACTGCACGGAGGGCCTGATCGGAGAGGATTTGGTTGCCTTCGATGGTGATCTGGTTGGCATCGCGAATCAGCCAGATCGGATGGGACGCTGCCCAAAACAGTCCCCCGGTCAAGGCTGCCATTGCCCACATTTGCCACAGCTTCTGAATAATTTTGAAACGCCGTTGCCGCCGCAGGCTGTGACGGCGATCCTGAAGCTGATCTGGGGAAACCGGAGAAACCTCTGTCATGGAATCCTTAGCACGCGTGAGCGCTAATCATAGCAACGATTTCCAACGGCTACGAGGTTATTTACGCCCTGCTTGCGCAAATCCTCGTTTGAGCCCAGAGAATTTGCCTAGTCAGCCTTCAGTGTGCCTGATCCCTCGGCGCTGGCAGGCTGCCAACACAGCCCTGAAGATAGCTGCACCAGGCTTGGGCAATAGCTAGGTCTGTAAACGGAATCTCAACTGAGCGATCCGGTAGCTTAAACCGTAGACTACACCGCTTGGCTCGAGGAGGCGAATCGTCAGCTGCCGGTTTTCCATTGACCCACAGCTCTATCTCCTGTACGTCCTGCAGGTCAAGGAGCTGGAGGTCTCTAGGGCCAGTGCGGGTGGGAATACCCCAGGTCAGCGTTGATCCATCGGTCCCGATAACCGCCAAAATGTCGTACTTGGCGCGCTCAAAGTCCTGGGCCCACTGTTGATAAGCCGCCACTTTTTGAAATTCGTTCCAGCCAGCCCAGGCTAGCCAGATAAACACGGCCAGTAAAGGCAGCCAGAGGAGTCCCCGTTCCATCGTTAACAATCTCGGTGCTATTGGAATTTTAGTGGTCTCGGGGGAGGGGGCTGCTCCGTTGACAACTGTTAATTCTTGCAACAAAGGTTGAAACAGCTTCATTAACCCATGGAAAAGTAAGCTTTGACCCGAATCTGCCTCTAGCGGATGCGGGCGTGCATAACATTTACGTTTTGAGGAAGCAGAACATGGCTCTTTATTCCTTACTAGCTGCAGTACCGCCTACTCCTGAGTGGAGTCCCAAAATTGCGGTTGTGATGATCATCTGTAACGTGCTGGCGATCGCCATTGGCAAATTCACCATCAAATACCCCAGCGTTGGACCTGCTCTACCTGCGCCTCAGTTTTTTGGCGGCATGGGGCTGCCTGCCCTCTTGGGAACCACTAGCTTTGGTCATCTGATCGGCGTCGGTGTGATTCTGGGGCTAACCAACCTAGGGGCGCTTTAGGCCAGATCTGGCGATATCCCAAAGGCCAGTTTCGAGGGGCCTAATCGCGATCGCCGGATTGGGACTATTCGGAACTGGCTCCATTGTTTCTATCGGCACCGTTTCTATCGGTACTCTGACTAGACGGCTGCCTTAGGGATGTGGCGGTGATCCCTTCCGTTTGGCTGCCAAACCGCCACAGGGCCGCAGCCGCCTCTGCCTCGGTGACTGCCTTATCAGGTTGGAACAGGGTGGTATAGCCAAAAGCTCGCCGAATGTTGGCAAATTCTCCATTTTGATGATCCGCTAACACCGCCCGCTGAGCCAGGGGCTCGATTTTGCTAGCATCCTGAAACCCCCAAGCTTCTGTGATTGCCGTGGCCGTGGCCTCAGGTAAAGCAGCATGGGTATCCAGCGGTACCTTCCACAGCACCAAATCCTTACGAGTCAATGGAGCATCCGGCCTAAAGTTGATAGTCGTGGCGTTGCCAGTTAGAGGACTGGGAATAATTCCGGCCTCCGCCAACCCTTGGACGGCCCCGAAGGCTGGATGGGAGGAAGGAACGTCTTCAAACACCGGTGCGCTGCTGCTGACCCCCCTACGAATCCGTTTATCTGGCTGATCCTGATAGAAACGATTATTGGCGGCCAGCAGCCACTGGGCATACTGCCCTCGTGAAATGGGTTGGTTGGGCTGGATTTGACGATTGCCTTCACTGCCGGATGTTTGCAGTAGGCCTAAGGCTTTTAGATCGACTAGGTAGGGCCGTAGCTCATCGGGAATCTGTTCGAGAGTGCTGCTAGAAAACGCATTCGCTGTTGGTGCCGGGGTTGAGTTCGTTTGGGGCGTTGAAGTGGCTGTCTCACCCATCTGGTCTGCGGGCGGACGAACTTGTCGTGTACCCCGCTCAGAAGCTGCACCGGTCTCAGCGGTGGTGTCTGTAGGGGTAGAACCGGCTTGTGACCTGGCCTGCTCTTCCAGCTGGGGATCGGCTTCTAGGGATTGCTCCACAGAGTCCCCGAGGGGCGTTCCAGCGCAGCCTGTCCAAAAGCTAGCTCCCATGAGGGAGATAACAAGTGATGTAGAAACAGACAAAAAGCGGTTGGCCATGGTGTTAACGACGATGTGTCATCTCCTACGCTAGCGTGGCTTTCTCCTGCTTGACCTTCAACTTCGTGGCCTACCAATCTATGCCAGGGCGCTGCCCTGACGCTGAGCGGTTTGGCTGATGGGCGATCGCCCCAGTTATCCCCTAATCAGCACTCTGATTTAAGTCAAGGCTTGCGGTGGAAACAGGCTGGTGGTGCCACGGGTAGCTATCAGAGCTAACAGCGAAGGGTGAATCAATTGGGTAAGATCAGGGCAAATTCAGCGGGCTGGCGGCATGAGCTATACCACCGAACAACTCCTCGAAATCCTGGATCAAGAGCTCCGGGCAATGTGGAAAGGCGAGCGACTGTTGCTGTCCTCAGCAGACCGATTGAATAACCCGGTGGTTGCCAAGGCCCTAGGCCAGGAAAAACTGAGTAAAGTCTTTGCAATTCAAGATTTCCGAGCTCAAATCCATGCCTATCAGCAGGAGCACAATGTTTCTGGGCTACTGTGGCACACCTGCCATTTCAGAGGCTTGTCGGTGCGTCAGCCAGAGCTGCATCCTCAACTGGCGGCTATTCCCCATGACAAGGCCCAGCTGATGGCAGCTAAACCAGCGGTGGTAGACTTTTGGCATCAGGCGCGGGGCGACCTCAGCCTGTGGATAGCCGGTACGCCACCCACTCCGATCGCTTTAGAACGGGTGGAAGCCCTGATTGACAAGAGCGAATGGGCTGAGGTCGCCGCAACTCGCACTGAGCTTTATCTGACCCTCTGCTGGGGCGACCCTCAGGAGTGTCATTGTGAATGGGCTAAACCCGTGTCGGGCTGCGATCGCGTCATTGCTGCTGCCAGTCATCCAACCTCTGTCAAGATTTAGAGTAGGATGCACTCCTAGGCCTCCTCGGCAGCATAAAATCGAGGCATTCCTCCGCTGTATCCTTCTGATCTCAATTTCCAGGTAGAACTCCATGCCCATAGCCGTTGGCGTTATTGAAACTCAGACCTTTCCCGCCGTGCTAGCTGCTGCCGATGCCATGGTCAAAGCCGGACGCGTTACTTTAGCCAAATATGAGCGGGCGGAAAGCGGGCGCCAGTTTGTCTCGATTCGCGGTCCGGTTGGAGAAGTCAAGCGGGCCTTAGAAGCCGGACTAGAAGCGGCAAATGCCTGCCCAAACTACGGAGAGGCCATGACCCACGTGATTATTCCAAATCCCAACGAAAACGTGGAAGGGGTTTTGCCCATTGATTTTGTAGAGGCGGCCGAACCATTCCGGGTTTAAGAGATTCTCACCATCGGGTCATATTACTGACTCTATCAATACGTGAAGAATTTCTCCGAGGGGTCTTTAATTCTGGAATGGAGCTTAATCTCTTCCATAGGCCCGTACAATTAAGTTTGAAGTTTTCCAAACCAGCAGAATTTTAGAATTCAACTTTTCTGAGGAGATTGGCAATGCCCCAGGCAGTAGGGTCCCTAGAAACTAAGGGATTTCCCCCCGTGTTGGCCGCCGCTGATGCAATGGTCAAGGCCGGGCGGGTGACGCTTATTGGCTATATTCGCGCCGGTAGCGCCAGGTTTGTGGTCAATATTCGCGGTGACGTGTCTGAAGTTAAGGCCGCCATGGCGGCTGGAGTCGAAGCGGCGGAAAATACTCCTGGTGGTGTTCTCGAAACCTGGGTGATTATTCCCCGTCCTCATGAGAACGTGGTGGCCGTGCTTCCTATCGACTACAACGAAGAGGTGGAAGTTTTCCGTCAGGCCGTAGAACAGCCTCTGCTCCCTGGGGTAGGGCGCTAAGTGTTGTCTTGGCGAAAGCTCGTCTTAGCCCAGGCATAGCCCAATTTCCATAAGCATTCGCTCCATACAGTTCAAAGCCAGCCGAGAGATATGTTCGGCTGGCTTTGAACTGTTGGCAATAGGGAAAATATAGATTGGGGCTACACCAGAATCCCAGTTGGCTCCAGTACACCAATTAGGTACTGCCCGTCTTTGGCTCTTCCCAGCAGGGTTTTATCCCCTCGACTCGCTAGTTTCCCAACGATCTGGATGCTAGTTTGAGCATTCGGCTCAACTCGAAAAACGCTGTAGAGATCGTTCGCCACCTGTATCCCTGCCACGCTCTTACTAAGATCTGCCACTTGGATTTGGCAGGGCGCGAGGGCGCGAGCATCACTCAAAAACAGACAGGGGGTCGGTCCGAAGGCTGGCTTCAGAGAAAACCGAGGGTCTCCCTTGGGAGGTGAAAAGCGAGCCTGGGGTTCGGGCACCCAGAGGGCGTAGCCGCACTTTGACAGGGTAAGAACGACTTCGTCTTCTCCCTTGCCCAGACGATTGATTGCGGACAGTGCCCTGTCTGCGTCCTTTAAAGCTTTCAGAAAGCTATAAAATCTACCATCCAAGGCAATCGCGGGTAGCCGGTTGTCCATGTCTGGTACTCGGATATGGCAGGAGACGTAGGTTTTACGTTCACCCAAAACTTTGCAGTAGATGGCATGACTGGGAAGACGAACTGCGGTGGTGATGGACAGGTCTTGGCTTAACACAGACTTACACTATGGATAAATGAAGGACTAAGTTGGCTTCGATGGGCTACAGGTAACGCTAACTCTGGGATTTAGAGTGCCCATGAATCGGAGATTAAGAACTGTTTCAAAGAGCTGATTTCGCTCTCATAATTCTGGCCGGATTGGATTAGCGATCGCCAGTGTCTGGCTCCTTCCGCATTACCTGGAGCCGGCAATTCCTGATAGGCTGAAAATGGAGTCGTTTTTTCCTAAACCGCTATCGTGGTAGCTGCTAGTTCCGTCGTTCCTGCTGTATTCCCCCTCACCGCTGTTGTTGAGCAGAACGCCATCAAAGTGGCGCTACTGCTGGCTGCAGTCGATCCGGGCCTGGGTGGCGTTGTCATTGCGGGGCGTCGAGGCACGGCTAAGTCCGTCATGGCCAGGGCTCTGCATCAACTCCTACCACCGATTGAGGTGGTGGCCGGCTCCTGTGCCAATGTCGACCCTACTGACGGCCAGTGTTGGGACGACGATACTCGCCAGCGCTGGGGCAGTCCTGAAGCCGCTGGCGAGGCTTTACCGACTCAGGTGATTCCAGCTCCGTTCGTGCAGGTGCCCCTGGGTATTACTGAAGATCGACTGCTGGGCTCGGTGGATGTGGCTAAATCCATCAAGGCTGGAGAAACTATCTTTCAGCCGGGGTTGCTAGCCGAAGCTAACCGTGGCGTTCTTTATGTCGACGAAATTAATCTTCTCGATGACCAGATTGCCAACTTGTTGCTCTCTAGCCTGACAGAGCGGCGCAACCAGATCGAGCGAGAAGGCATTAGCTTTGCTCACCCCTGTGAACCTCTGCTGATTGCCACCTACAATCCTGAAGAAGGGCCCCTGCGACAACATTTGCTAGATCGAATTGCGATCGCCCTTTCTGCCGATGCCATTCTCACCTTGGAAAATCGGGTTGAAGCTGTTGAACTGGTGAACCGCTACGCCAGCGCGCCCCAGGCCTTCATCGATACCTATGCCGAAGAGATGGAAGCCCTGCGCACGCAGATTATTTTGGCCCGAGAATGGCTCAAAGATGTGCGCATCAGTCGAGAGCAAATTCAGTACTTGGTGACTGAAGCCCTGCGGGGAGGGCTGCAAGGGCACAGAGCGGAACTGTTTGCCGTGCGAGTGGCTAAGGCCCATGCTGCCCTAGATGGGCGCTCTGAGGTGACTGCAGATGATCTTCGAGTCGCAGTAGAGCTGGTGATTATTCCCCGCTCTCTGCCCCAGGATAGTCCTCCAGAAGAACCGCCACCGCCACCGCCACCGCCGGATCAATCCCCTGAAGATAACAATCAGGATGACAACAACGATGAGGCCGAAGATGATTCTGAGGATAACGAACAAGAAGATCTAGAAGAATCTCCCCCTACCATTCCTGAGGAATTTGTGTTTGACCCAGAGGGCGTGATCCTCGACCCATCGATGTTGCTGTTTGCCCAGACCATGAGTCGTCAGGGCAAATCCGGCAGTCAAAACCTGGTTCTATCTGAGGAGCGAGGCCGCTATATCAAGCCGTTTATGCCCCAGGGGCCGGTGCGGCGGATCGCGGTAGATGCTACCCTCCGGGCCGCGGCTCCCTACCAAAAAGCCCGCCGGGCCAGGCAGCCGGATCGTTGCGTTATTGTCGAGCAGGCCGATATTCGCGCCAAGCGCCTAGCCCGCAAGGCGGGTTCTCTGGTGATTTTTGTAGTAGATGCATCTGGTTCGATGGCATTAAACCGGATGCAGTCGGCTAAAGGGGCCGTCCTTCAGCTGCTCACCGAAGCCTACCAGAGCCGCGATCAGGTTGCACTGATTCCCTTCAGGGGAGAGCAGGCCGAGGTGCTGCTGCCCCCGACTCGATCCATTGCCATGGCCCGTCGTCGCCTGGAGCGAATGCCATGCGGTGGCGGTTCCCCCTTAGCCCACGGCCTGACTCAGGCGGTTCGGGTGGGGACGAACGCCCAACAGTCGGGGGACATTGGCAAAGTCATCATTGTGGCTATTACCGATGGACGGGGCAACGTTCCTCTAGCGAGATCGCTTGGCGAGACCTTCGACACTGACGAGAAGCCTAACATCAAAGCAGAACTGCTAGACATTGCGGCCCGGATCCGATCAACTGGCTTTCAACTCTTGATCGTGGATACCGAGCGGAAGTTTGTCTCCACTGGTTTTGGGAAAGAACTGGCTAAAACCGCTGGCGGCAAGTACTATCAGCTGCCTAAAGCCACGGATCAGGCGATCGCCGCGATGACCCGTGGCGCAATCACAGATTTGAAATCTGTCTAAAGCAATACTTTCGTAAGCTGTGGCGAGTCGGTCTGGCCCATCGGGAACGCTGAACACAGGACTAGAGTGTGCTCTAAAGTGCCTCTGCACTGTTTTGTTGTTCCATGATCACGGATCCTAGCGTTCCTTCCATTGCTCAAGGCCAACGTCTGCTTGCGGCTATCATGGTCACCGATGCGGTTGGCTTTAGTACCCGCATGTCAGAAAATGAAGAGCAAACTCTGCGGTTGATTGACAGGGATTTGCGACTGATTGCCAAGCTCTGTGATCAGTACGAGGGAACGGTACTTAAATCTACCGGAGATGGCCTGCTAACCTACTTCGTCAGTGCCGTTCAAGCTGTCAGCTGTGCTCTGGAGATTCAAACCCAGCTGGTTGCTCTGTCTGCTTCTCAAAGAAATCATATCTATCTAGATCACCGCATCGGGATCCATCTCGGAGATATCCTTGTGAGTTCCGCCGATGTGATGGGCAACGGCGTCAATATAGCTGCTCGCTTGCAAACCTACGCCAAACCGCAGGGCCTATGCATCTCCCAGACATTGTATGACGTTGTTAAAGCTCGCTTAAACCTCTACACCACATATCTGGGGCCTTTAAGACTCAAAAATATCCGCGAACCAGTGATCGCCTTCCAGGTGGATTTACTGCCTGAAGGGGAGTTAATCAGCTGCGATAGCGCTGCCGACAGCACCTGTTTAGTGACTGCCACCCCTGAGGCTTTGCTGGAGACGGCTATTCGAGGCCTGGCATTTAATCCCCAGAACCTACGCCTTAAAAAGCTGCTGTTTGCCATTACCAAAAATGCCTGGGAGAACGACCCGACCGCACTCGAACAGTTCGAATTTGAGCAGCTACTGGTGGATCTGAGGCAGCGGTATCCGACTCTACCTGAGTTGAGAATACAGCTCACCTGTCTTGTTGCTGGGTTGAATCGCAAGGCCACCTACACGGCCCTAGCCGACACTTTGATCATTCAGCTAGAGCCCTGGTATCAATCATGCAATGCTATTGACTCTGATTTACAAGCAGAAGAGACTGGCGTGTTAGCGGGTTGGGAAGAGGCCATTATCGCCTTGGAGCAGGTATCGAGCCCCTTGCGTATGCGTAAGCTACTGTTCTGCTTGGTAAACAATACTTGGGAAAACGATTCGCGAGTACTCAATGCCTATCTCCTGGAAAGACTGGTAGAAGAAGCTTTCAAAATTACACCCACCCAGAAAGATCTAAAGTACCATCTGCACCGGATCATCAAGCGTCTCAATCGCAGGCAGGAATATACCCGCGTTGCCAATGAGATAATTCAGGCCTTAAATCCCCTATTCAGCGGTGACGAAGAACCCACTCAAATCACGATTGTCCAAGCTCAACTGCGAGATTCCCAACCCCCGAATACTCGAATAGAGTTAGTGACAGCTACCGGTCGTGATATGACTACGCTGCATACGACCCTTTCTGCCCCTGTTTCGATGGCATCGGCGGCCGTAGGTGATTCCAATTCCCAGGCCTCCCCGTGTGATCGCCAAAATCTTTACAATTTGCGCCAGGAAATCATGCACTACACCAATCCCTTGCGGGCCAAGATTTTGCTGCATTCCTGTCTCTACGGACCGTTTGGCTTTGAGCGTCAGGACTGGTCTGTGCTCAAAAAGCAGACCTTAGAACAGCTGTTGAGAGAAATTTTCGACTATTGCCCCAGCTTCGAGGATCTGGATAGCAAGCTTACTATCATTTCTCATTGTCTTGATAACGCCGAAGAGAATGCCCAAGTTGCCTATGCGATCGCCCAGGCAATCAGACCCTATTATCCGACCCCGACCTCCCACACAGATGTTTCGGTGACTCAGACTGTCCAGTCTGTCTCCACCGTTGCCTCCTCCCATCCTTAAATTAGGAGCCGCCCCTTTCCATGGATGCCAGTGAAGTTCTGCAGCATTACGCCTGTGGTCAGATGAATTTCCAAGGGTTAAGTCTAACCAGTGTTGATCTTTCCGGAGCCGATTTGATAGGGGCTAACTTTGCCGCCGCCGATTTAGAGAATGCCATTTTGATGCTAGCCTTCTTAACTCGAGTCCAGTTTCGACAGGCTAACCTGTGTCGGGCCATGCTTTGTGGTGCCAACCTGAACCAGGCCAACCTTTCAGCCGCTATTCTGAGCGATGCTGATTTACATGGAGCTAGCCTCCAGGGGGCAGATTTACGCAGCGCCAATTTGGTACTCGCTGATCTCCTTGATGCTAATCTGCTGGGCGCAGATCTGCGCAATGCGGATCTAAGCGGCGCCAATCTCACAGGAGCCTGCCTTAGAGGCGCGAATATGCGTCAGGAAAACCGAAAATATTTCACTAATTTGCGCGGGGCTAAGCTCCGGTTAGCTGACCTGCGTGGTACCAACCTAGCCGGAGTTGATTTGGCGAATGGCGACTTGAGCGATGCCAACCTCAGCGAAGCAGTTTTGCGCGGAGCTAACCTCCAGGGAGCCAATCTGCAGGGGGCCGTATTGGACAATGTTTACATGAGCGATGCTAGCCTGACGGGCGCCAATCTCAACGGGGCTAGCTTGATCAATGCTCGCCTTTCCCGCTGTCAACTGCAGGGAGCGGACCTTAGATTTAGCAATCTGCAAGGGGCTAACCTGGTAGATGCCAAGCTTAGCCAGGCCAAGCTCGTGGAGGCAAACCTATGCCAGGCTCGTCTTAGTCGTAGTGACCTTAGCCGGGTTAACTTTCACCGGTCCAAACTGTGTGCAGCGATGCTCACGGATGCTTATCTGGGGCGTGCAAATCTGAGCCAGGCCGATCTGACAGAGGCGGTATTGACGCGGGCTGAGATCAGCGGGGCAAACTTAAGCCAAGCCGTTTTGCAAGGGACAACAATGCCCGATGGCCAGATCTACCGTTAATGCATCCTTAGGAAATGACTCTTCGGGCTACGACGCCCTAGGCGTTCTTCCATGGCTTTCCCCGTTTCCTGACCGAATCGCGGATTATGCTCAGCTGCTTCCACCGCAATAGGCAATTAGATCAATCTCAATATTGCCTTGACCTGCTAATGCTGCGACCCCTACCGTGGTGCGCCCAGGATATCGTCCCGCTGTAAAGTAGGACTGATATATAGCGTTGACTGTCTCATAGTCTCGAAAATCAGTGATAAAGATGCGGGCCATAACTACCTGCTCTAGACTGCTGCCTGTCTCGGCCAGCACCATCTTTAAGTTTTTCATGACCCGATGGGTCTGAGCCTCGATCTCATCCGCGATCACGTCCCCTGTGGTTGGGTCTTCGGATAACTGGCCTGTGACAAATAGAAAATCGCCTGCTCGAACAGCATGGGAATAGGGGGCTACCGGTGGCAGATTGGATAGCGTAATGAAATCCAGCATAGGAAACTTGTTAACAGCTTTTTCTAAGAGAAGCGCCCAACGCCTCTCCAGGCAAGGTTTAAAAGATTAAATCCAAGCCCAAATTCTCCAGGTTGAGTTGATAAACACGGCTGTGGGTTGTTTCTGAAACCACCAGCAGACAGTCGACTGGGCCAATCTGCAGCACTGTCGTTGGATGGGGCAGCCCATTGACCCGCGCAATAATTTTTCCGGCATCGTTAATGATTCTTAGTTCCCCTTGGCGACTCAGAACACAGTAACCGACTTGAGTCTTCAGCAGCCATGCTGCTTTAATGTCGAGCCGGTAGCGCAAGACTTTATAAGGTTTAATGACAACTTGGAGAACTTGATGGCTGTGTTCTGCCTCAACTGCTAGAAATTGATAGGGCGCGCCAGTTGATACCAGCTGCTTTATAGCTGTACCCAGTTTGAGCTGACCGATGGATTGGCCTTTTCGAGTGAATACTTGGAAATGGGTCTCGCGCTTCTGGGTAGTTGTAATGAGTAAGTGGCGGTTGTCCATAGCCGTCAGGGCCACCAGATCGCCCAGGGTATTGCTGACAGGTATTTGCTGGAGGGATGCAGTGGTGACAGTTCCGTCTGATCGTCGAGGCAGTCGCCGCAGGATCAGCTGATGAT
Source organism: filamentous cyanobacterium CCP5 (assembly GCA_003017785.1). Lineage (GTDB taxonomy): Bacteria > Cyanobacteriota > Cyanobacteriia > Phormidesmidales > Phormidesmidaceae > CCP5. Next base: position 17,827 of record PYEQ01000009.1, read on the forward strand.
GGCTTTCGGCATTGACCCAGTAAGCCGCTAACCACCGGGCATCGGGGGATAGAGTCGCAGTCACCGGATTGTTGAATCGGGCAATGGTTGTGAGGCCCTGTCCCATAGTTAGCAGGTGAACTGAGTGATCCGTGAAGAAGCAACCGCCCGAAGAAAGGGGTAAAACTGACTGAATGGGGGCGTGTAAGGCAAATCCTTGGGCAGAGCCCTCGATAGTTTGTTGGGCTCCAGTCCAGTGATAAAACCAAATTTTATCCTGATAGCAGGTAATTAAAATCTTGGCTTGATTGGGGGTATCTTCAGCCTCAGCCTTAGGTAGGGAAATATTGATTGCACCCAGTACCTCGACCGGATAGGGTAGGGTTACAAACGGCAGTGGCGGTGCCGCTTGAGAGGGAGGGAACTGACTAAGAGGATAAGCCTGAACATTTGCGGGCAAAACCTGGAGTAGTTGGGAAATGTCGGCTCGCATCTCAGTAGCCGTTTGATATCGACGCGCCAACAGTTTCTCCAGACTTTTCCTAATAACAGGACGGATGGCTTCAGGCAGATTGTTGGGAACTTCCGGATAGTGATTTAGGTGAGCTACCATTAGTTCAATCGGTGTGCCCGAAAAAGGTCGTCGCCCTAGTAGTAGCTCATAAAAAATAACCCCCACAGCGTAGAGATCTGAGGCGGCCGAATACTTATTGTAAAACCGTTCTGGGGCCATATAGGCTGGTGATCCGGTTTGGCCAGTACCGTCGGCAGCGGTTTCTTGCTTAAGTCTCGCAATTCCCAAGTCAGATAATTTGACCTGCCAGCCACCTGGAACAATTTTCAGCAAAATATTCTCGGGCTTGATGTCACAGTGAACGATACCTTGGCTATGGGCGTGTTCTAAAGCTGCTAAAATTTCTAACAGCAGGGCGACGATTTCTCGCAAGGTGAGGGGCACCTCTGCATCCAGTAAATATCGTAGAGTACCCCCTTCGCAGTAATCTAAAACCAACTGCCGTCCTGAAGCGGAATGTTCTAGAGCTTCGCAGGTTGCAATATTTGGATGTTCGAGAGTTAGTAAAAACCGCAGTTCTCGTAGAAATTTGTGAGTCGATAACCTCTGGCGGGAAATGTCTTTAAGGGCTACCAGACTGCCTGTCTGACGATTAACTGCACAGTACACTCGGCCAAACTGTCCATACCCAATTAATCCTAGCTGTCGATATCGGGATAGTTTTTTAGAAGGGCTATAGGGCACGCTCTTGGGCGCAGTGTAGGTCACGGTTCTAGGATGGTTGACTGAGGGACTGCATGATGATCTGGTGGGAATGACCAACTTTTATGGCGTTCATGGCGGGTTCAAGACGCTCTTCTAGGCCCAAAATAAAGCGGTTGCAGTCATCGCCTTTGCTAGAACAGCTGGTTTGGACACAGCTCAATTCGCGACCCGTTAGCTGGGCGAAGAAAATTTCTAAAATTCCCCGCTCTAGATCTCCAGCGGGTTGATTTTCCTGGGGCGCGACTGCTGTGAAGGGAGAGTGCCAGATTTCAACTACCAAAAATCCTCTTTCTCGGTAAGTAGTATCTAGATGAATTTGGCCCCAGCCGTGGGTTTGCCAGCATTGCTGTAATGATTGCAAGAATTCCACCATTGCTAGGTCAGCCATGGGGCAATTGTGATAGTCGCTGAGTTCTTCACAAAAGCGAGCGTAGAAGTTTTTGCCCCACCAGCGTCCACAGTTGTAGAGCACCATGGGGGTAGCTTGGCCAGTCTCTTTCTGAAGACCAGAATAAATCGCCTTAAGGAGTGGTTCTGGAACAGCCAGTAGGCGATCGCCGCGGCGATTCTCTAACAGCCCTAGTTCAAGGGATCCCTGGATGTATAGATCACTAGCAAAGTAATTACCAGGCAGGCGTTTATCAACAAGCAGATCGGCAACGGAAATCATGGTAAATCTACCTATATGGACATGAATGAAGGACAGAAATCTAGGCCACCGGATTTAGAGGATTCCTGCTAAAGGTGCGGAAACGCTATTAACGGTTTCTCGAGGGCTCATCATTAAGGTTTGGGCCCGGTCTAAATTAGGTTTAAGCAGATTTAGATGCTGGGGAGATAGGGTTTGAGCGAGTTTCTGGTTGAGCAACTCGAACAGCTTTTGATTGAGAGTATGCGTACCAAAGGCCTTAACCATTTCTGGTAGCCAACCGTAGAGCCGCTTATCCATGAAGTCCACATCATCAATTAGCATCGCCATTGCTGCATAGCGAAGAATCAGCATGATGTTCTGAATGCTTCGCTCTAGGGTAGATTCAGCGACTTCAGGCATTTGTTGCTGGATTGTGTTGACTACTGGCTGTAGGATTTCTACTTCTTGGTCTCTCAGCTGGCGATAGATGCTGAGTCGCTCTGGTACCGAACTGACATACTGGCTGAGGGCGCTGAGTTCATCAGCATTGAGATAGCGCTTTTCTGGCTCGTCAAATAGGGCTTCTAGTTTTGAGTTCATGGAAATAACCTTCTAACAGACCTAAAAACTGAACAGGAGTGATGCGACTAAGAAAATCAGACCGGTTGGAATAGATATGGTGAAGTCCTAATGGATCTCAAAGCAGAGATCTCAGAATGAGTCAAAGAAGTCGTCTAGGGTAGCTGAGTTGTCTACTGGGGGAGTTTTTGCAGATTGAAACTCTAAAGGGGATAGGGGAGCGGCGATGGTCGGCTGACCATCCCAAGGTATGGCGGTGAAAAAGTCTTTGACGGCTATGGTCATAGGCGAGATGTTGTGGCTGTCCTTGGCTTCACTGCTGCTGAATTGCAGTGGTGGACGCCCATCCCACATCAGCTGTTCAAAGAAGTTGCGAACAGAGTTTTGCAGCCAAGCTTGTCCACTGCCGTTAGAAAACCCATGATTGGGTAAAGTGTGGTGTTCCATTACTTCATCTCTCCGCTACGGAGTCGTTTCTCTATGTCGCGGGCAGTGGCCCCTTCGGTCATCCAGAAGGAGGCGGCGTCAATTCGTTCTTTGCCGCCGAGCAAGAACTTGCAATAGGTCTCGCCCATGGAGTAGCACTGGATCTCAATGCAGTTGAGCTGCTTGCGCACCATCTCGGTAAAGAATCCGGCGAACAGCCCGGCATAGAGGTGACATACAGGCTTGCCGACATCGCCGAGGGTGCGGGCTACGGCGGAGTCAAATAGGTTGATGAACATGAAGCCCTGCTTGCGATCGCTCATGTCGATCTCCCAGCGGCCCCAGCCCTGAGAAATGTAGGGCCACCACCAGGTTTCTAAAAGAAACATCAAATTGGCGCGACGAGAACTCATGGCAAATTCTTTTTCAAACCAGGTTTGGAAGAATAGGGAGTCAAACTTACCCCATTCCAAGCCGATGGAGTACATGATTGCGGCAGAGGCTTCACCAACCTCTTCTTCGAGCCCTTCTAACAGGCCAATGATGAAATCTTCGCTAGTGAAAATATTGCGACAGTCATTCCAGTCAGTGACCGTGCCATATTCAGGGTTGAACTGGAAGTAATCCCGCAAAGCATAGTGGTTGTGCTTTTGAGGGTGGTTACGCCTAAGGAGATGAGGGGATTCGATCGTGGTAGTCATGGGTTTGGAAGGCCCTGTAAGACTGAAACAACTGTTATTTGTAATGTGCCCATCAAGCTTTTGAATTATCGGAAATTGACTAAGTTGAAGGATTTGTAATCTTCAAAAGTCAACCCTCAGCGGTCGAGAGCCAAGGCTCTGAGCCACTGAGGGTTGGATCCAAATTTTTTCCGACTGAAAAGATAATTGTCTTCCTTTTGGCTGATGGCCCATGCCATTTGTTGGGAATGTTGCTCTCACGAGCCCGCTGGGGTGTCTAGCTGTGATGAAGCTCCGAGTGCCTCGTAACAAAGTTGCCATACGGGCAAGAAAAGCGCTGCCTCTTGAGGAGTGAGATGACGTTTAATGACCGCCTGCATAATGCTGTAGGTGGCTTTGCAGTTTCTTCTGACCCCAAAAGCTTCCATTATTGTGCTGAACCAAAGCAGCAAGCGCTCTTGGAATAGCTCCAGATCGTCTGTCAGTACCGCTAAGGCTGCATAGCGTAGAACACGCACCGTATCTCGTTGCCACTTTGCAGTGAGATCAACGTCGTTCTGCCAGAGCAAAGTCGGCGCTGTCGCTGTCAGGGTCTTGAGCACCTGCTGGATGATCTCTTTTTCGGCGGCCTGAATCTTTTGGTAGATCCGGATCCTTAGATATAGAGTGGGGAGATACGTGTAAAAAAACTGAAGCTCTACGTCAGTAGCGTATCGGCCGTCCGTCGATAGAGTTAGGGTGTCAAGCTTATTCAGCATTGGATTGGCGGTAAACGTTAGCCAACTCAGGGTTCCCGCAGCTAGCAATTATTAACTTTTTTAAAGTAGATAGCTGTCGCCAAAGGAGCCTCTTGGATTAAGAAGTTGGTCAATAGCGAGTTAGGGTGTCGTCGACCGCGATCGCATAGGCATCGATGCCGCCGGTGAGGTTTTTTACGTGGGTAAATCCTTGCTGGCAGAGCCAGTTACACATCTGAGCCGATCGCATGCCGTGGTGGCACATGACAATGGTTTCGCGATCCGGCTCGAAGCGGCTGCGGATGGTTTCGCTCCAGACGGGGAACTGACTCAAGGGCAGGACTTCAAACTCTGGCAAAGAGGCAATTTCCACCTCTTCGGGTTCGCGCACGTCGATCAGCTGGG
>PYEQ01000293.1 GCA_003017785.1 filamentous cyanobacterium CCP5
TGCGGGACGTGGTCAAACTCAATCAGGAGCCGCGTAATTTCCGGATTTTTGGCCCCGATGAAACGCTCTCCAACCGTTTGAACGCGGTATTTGAGGTGACCGATCGCCAGTGGGATGCCCAAACCCAGGCTAACGACGAGTTTCTCGCTGCCGAGGGTCGGGTGATGGAGATGTTGAGTGAGCACCAGTGTGAGGGCTGGCTAGAAGGCTACCTGCTGACGGGACGCCACGGCCTGTTCAACTGCTACGAGGCGTTCATCCACATCATCGACTCGATGTTTAACCAGCATGCCAAATGGCTGAAGGTGACGGCAGGGCTACCGTGGCGACGCCCGATCGCCTCCTTAAACTACCTGCTGGCTTCCCACGTCTGGCAGCAAATGCACAACGGCTTCACCCACCAAGACCCTGGGTTTATCGACCCTGTGGTGAATAAAAAAGCCTCCGTGGTGCGCGTTTATTTGCCGCCCGATGCCAACTGCCTGCTGGCGGTGGCCATTGTTTGCGTAGCCGCCACTACGTCAACGTGGTGATCGCGGGCAAATATCAAGCCCCCCAATGGCTGACGATGGCGGAAGCGGTGAAGCATTGCACCGCAGGTATCGGCATTTGGGACTGGGCCAGCAGCGATCGCGGGGCTGCCCCCGATGTGGTGATGGCCTGCTGTGGCGATGTGCCGACCCTGGAAACCCTGGCCGCTGTTTCCATCCTGCGGGCGCAGTTGCCCGATTTGAAAATCCGTGTGGTCAATGTCGTGGACCTGATGCGACTGCAACCGGAAAGGGAACATCCCCACGGCCTCAGTGACGAAGCATTTGATGCGCTCTTCACCCAAGACAAGCCCATCATCTTCGCCTTCCACGCCTACCCGTGGCTAATCCATCGGCTCACCTACCGCCGCACCAACCACGGCAACCTCCACGTGCGCGGCTACAAGGAAGAAGGCACCATCACCACCCCCTTTGACATGACAGTACTGAACGACCTCGATCGCTTTCATCTGGTCATGGATGCGATCGATCGCCTGCCGCAGCTAGGGGCGCAAGGCGCTGACCTGAAGCAAGCGATGCAGGCCAAGCTGATTCAGCACAAACAATACATTGACCAACACGGTCAAGACCTGCCCGAAATCCGTAACTGGCAATGGAATGCCGGGGCAACGCAAGCAAAACCGTTGCGGGGCAAAACCCCTGTAGTGACCTGAACCAAGGCCAACAAGTCCGCTACTTTAATCGATTTAATCGGATTTAACAGACAAGAGGAAGCCCCATGAGCACTACCGTAGATCAATTTATCCCAGGGGAAAAACCGTGGCAGGCGTTATCTAAGTTGCTTCTGCGGGTTGGTCTGATGATGAGTGTCAGCTTGGTGACTATCGGTTGGTATCCAGCACCCGCCTCAGCTGCGCCCATCATCCCCAACCCCAATGAGCTGGTGCAGGTCGTTCAAGAGATTGAATCGCTAGATGCGATGCGCTCTGGGCTAGCCGCTTCCCTGGAGGGAAGCACCGAAGTACCGACGATGCAGACTATGAAAGAAGTCTGCCGCCCGGTGGGGATGCGGGCCATGCAGCTGAGTCAAGAGCATGGCTGGCAGGTTAAGCAAGTCGCGAAGAAATATCGCAACCCAGACCACGCCCCAGGCAACTTGCACGACCAGATGGCTTTGGCAAAATTCAATCAGGAACCAGAACTGATTGGGTTTTGGGATCGAGAAACCCTGGATAAACAGTTAGGAACACGCTACTACCGCCGCATGGATGTGGAAGCCAGTTGCCTTGCCTGCCACGGGTTAAAAGAACGCCGTCCGCAGTTTGTCAAAGATGGCTATCCCCACGATTTGGCGTACGACTTCAACGTGGGCGACTTGCGCGGTATGTATGCCGTTTTTATTCCCGACGATATCCAGAAAGCGATTCAAAATGCTGTCAATTAGCACCATTACACATTCAGTCAAGGGGTAGTGAAAGTGAGAGCTATTTTAGGTTTTATCAGAGCAACATTCATACTTGGAATATTGGCTGGGGCGTTGATGATTAATCTGGCGATCGCGCCAGCCCAGGCGGCCACGCGCCAGCTAGAAGAAGCCCCAGGGCCGACGGTCTACCAGTCGGAGGTTTACCAGTCGCGCCAAACGCTCAAGGATGAACAGGGTAACAGTTGGCAAGCGATCGCCTTCAAACGGACTCTTCCCGATAGTGCAGACAGTCTCTACTTGCGCCTGATCGGATTTCCAGGCACCACAAACCTCGATCATTCGCTGCCCCTCACCCTCATCGACTCGATGGGGAAAACCTTCACCGCCGCCGATGTCTCCCAAGATATGTTCATGGATCAAGCCCCACTGGGGGCAGATGCCGGAGAGTACAATTTGCAGCCAATCTTGATGCAGTTAGAAGCGGCGATCCCATTGCGGCTCATCTTGCCAACCCTCGACCAATCGGCGATCAACCTGAATGTTTCTCCGGGTGTGGTTGAAGAATGGCGATCGCTCACAGCGCCACAATCCTCCCTGTCTAGCAAATAGTGATGCCATAACAGATCAATTCGAGATCCATAAATACTGCAGTGCATTAAAAAGCAGGTGGATGCTGAGAAGTTTACTGGCAGAGTAGGGCCAAACAGCTAAATATCCCCAGTCTATGATCCATTCAAAACATTAGAGGAAGCCCCATGAGTACTGCCATTGATAACTTTACCCAGCAACTTCACGACAATTTAGAAGCGGTTGAAGCGCGGGCGAAATCGCTGAAGAAAAATATCCAATCTTTACCGAAAAAAACGCAAGCGGAGATTCAATCTGCCCTCGACACAGCCAAGACCAATCTGGATGCCCGGAAACAAGAATTTGACGATTACCGGGCCAAGCTCACCACCCAGTTGGCGGCAAAAGAATCTGAGGTGATGTCGACGATTGAAGACTGGAAAGCCAATCGCGAAGTTGAGAAACTCGAACATCGGGCCGATCAAGCTGAGGACTACGCGGCGACCATGACCTTCTTGGCCGTGGCGGCGATGGAGGAAGCCGAAGCCGCTAATTTAGATGCGATCGCGGCCCGACTCGATGCCGAAGCCGCAGCGGAAAATACCGAGCAGTAAGCCGCGATCAGCCCCAACCATCAAGGGGAAACTTGATGCGATCGTGCAGCCAAACCAGGGGTGCGCCCATCCCACTAATTAGAGGAAACCACCATGCAAGTCCAAGTCCGCACCGATCACAACATCGAAGGTCACGAGGCCCTGGCGGATCAGGTCAGGGGCGTCGTTGAGGATGCGCTGAGCGAATTTAGCGATAACATCACCTCCGTCGATGTGCACCTGAGCAATCAGAACAGCGAGCAGCAGGACGGTAATGACAGCCTGCGCTGCATGATTGAAGCCCGCCTCGCAGGTCGTCAGCCCATGGCCGTTACCGATCAGGCCGCCACCCTGGACGATGCCATTGACGGGGCTGCCGATAAACTGACCCGTCTGATCGACCATACCCTTGGACGGCGGGGGCACCAAGCAGACCACCGCACTGACCCACCCCTCTCGAGATCGCGCCATGCCTGATGCCGCCGCGCATCCCTCAAGCCATCCCCCAGGCCGGGGCAATTTGATTTCGCAATTTTGGGAGAATCCCCATGTTAGACATCGATCTCATGAGCACTCAAGAGATCCACAAGCTCTTGAAAAAAGTTGGGCAGGGGCATCTTGGCTGCTGCTTTGAAGGGCATCCCTACGTCGTGCCCATGCACTACTATTTCGACGAACCAGACCTCTATATTTTCACCACCATTGGACTCAAGACTCAATATATGGATGCGAACCCAGAGGTCTGTTTGCAAGTGGAAGATATCAACAATCTAGAGCACTGGCGCAGCGTCACGGTCATGGGGCGAGCCGAACATATCACTGAGCAAGCCGAGATCGATCGCGTCATGGAAGAACTTGTCAAGCCTCAAAATCCCACCCTTTCCCCCGCCATCAATCGCACCTGGGTGGATGCCTGGGGGCGCGCGGAGGTGATGGCGCTCTATCGTATTCATCCCACTGAGATGACCGGGCGCACCACCGAGGGCCTGAGCAGCCAATGAGCCTTGAGTGCCAGTGTGCCCATCCCAGAGCTCATTCCTGGATGTTCTGATCGCCTCGGAGCCATGTCTCCCAGTGCGATCAGAACATCGCTGCCAGGGGGATGAGTAGCGCGATCGCTTCACTCACGGTTTGTGTCGAAATCAACCAACTCATACACGAAATACAACGGTCATTCTCCATACTCATCCTTGGGGCTAAGCTCTTTCAGGCTGTTTCGCCGCCTCGTCAGCCCGAGCTTGGGCCATCACAATTTAGGAGGAGATATCCATGAGTACACAAGTAGGACTATGGATTGACCATCGCCAGGCCACGATTGTGACCCTGACGGGGCAAAGAGAAGCGATCACCGAGATTCTGTCGGACGTGGAAAAGCAACTGCGACGGTCGGGAGATTCCCCCCTGAAAGGACCTTATGAAGCGCTTAAAGCCCCCGCCGATGACGGTCGTCAGAGGACGCTGACGGCAGAACTCAATACCTACTACGACGAGGTGATTGGGCAGATTCGGGATGCCGACTCGATTCTGATCATGGGACCGGGGGCCGCCAAGCACGAACTGCAAAAGCGGCTGGAAGAAAAGCGGCTGGGGGCCCAGGTGGTCGGGGTGGAAACCGTAGATAATCTGACGGAACCTCAGATCGCCGCGAAGGTGCGACAGCACTTTGCCACTTAGCCTTGGGCCAGATCATCGAGTCGGACATACAAAGAGGTGATCGGGTGTATTACATCGTCGAGACTCAGAAAATATTCAGCCAGGCCGTAACCGACCTGGAAGCAGCGGTTGCCCACCATGGCTTTGGGGTGCTCCACATCCACGACCTGGGCAGCACCCTGCGCAGTAAGGGGATTGCGTTTGAGGAAGAGTGCAAGATTTTTGAAGTCTGCAATCCAGGGCAGGCGGCCAAGGTTTTGGCTGCTGATATGCGCCTCAATATGGCATTACCCTGTCGGATTTCCGTATTTACGGAGAAAGGAACCACCAAAATCGGCCTGATCAAGCCAGCACCCATGCTGGCATCGCTGTCCCAGGATGTCGGGTTAGCTCAAGTCGCCCGAGAGGTTGAGGAAACGTCAATTCAGATGGTTGACGAGGCGAGCGGCCCCCTTTAATCCGCCCACAGCCTTGAGCGACGGTCATCAGATTCAGCCAGCTAACCCGACAGAGGTCAGGAAAATGGGAAAAAGTAACTCGTTTGCAATACTGGTTTTTGTCATTGTTTTTGGCCTGGGCGGTGGCCTTGCCTATGCCATCCATAGCCTCTCCCTCGGGGTGATTGCCGGTGCGATCGCCCTGGCGTTGTCGCTACCCATCAAGATTGCCGATCAGTGGGAAAAGGTGGTAATTCTGCGGTTAGGCAAATTCCGCGCCCTGAAGGGACCAGGGCTGTTTTTCATTATTCCAATCATCGACAAAGCCCCTTACTGGATTGACACCCGGGTGATCACGTCCTCCTTTCAGGCTGAGAAAACCCTCACTAAGGATACGGTCCCCGTCGATGTGGATGCCGTCTTATTCTGGCAAGTGTTAGACCCGAAAAAAGTTGCCCTGAAGGTGGCCAACTATCAAAGCGCGATTAGCTGGGCCTCCCAAACCGCGCTGCGGGATGTGATTGGCAAAACCCTGCTGTCGGATTTACTGGAAGGTCGCGAAAAGATTAGCCACGAACTCCAGTACATCATTGATGAGCGCACCGAGCCCTGGGGCATTAACGTGATTTCGGTGGAAGTGAAGGACGTGCTGATTCCCCCAGCCTTGCAGGATGCCATGTCCATGCAGGCCCAGGCGGAACGAGAGCGTCAGGCACGGGTGATTTTGGGCGATTCAGAGCGCCAGGTAGCGGAGAAGTTCGGGGAGGCGGCCAAGACCTACATCAACAACCCGGTAGCGCTGCATCTACGGGCGATGAACATGCTCTATGAAGGGTTGAAGAACAATGCCACGATTGTCCTGGTGCCCAGCGCCGCCCTGGAAACGATGCAGCTTGGGGGGATACCTGGGATGACCGCCTCAGCCCTGGGGTTGGGAGAGAGCTACCAGCAAAAAGAGCCGGAAAGCCCAGGCTCACAGCATCCCGCCGCCAAGGGAGGTGTAGGGGCTTAGATGCATGTCACTGAATTAAGAC
>PYEQ01000294.1 GCA_003017785.1 filamentous cyanobacterium CCP5
AGCCCAGCGGCAGGACTAAGCGCCGCCGCTGGGCTCGAATGTAGGGCCACAGCCTCAGAAACAACCGCCAATCGCTATCGGGATGGCGGTTCTGGACAGCCCCTTTTACGGATGAAGCAGCAGTCATAGCAGCTAACCCACGACCAGCGGCAGCTCAGCCCTCTGCTGACGCAACTGGGCGATGATCTCTTGTAAACCATCCGGATTCAGGCGATAGCTGAGGGGATGAGCAACCAAACGAGCTGTACTTTCATAGAGCACTTCTAGCTCCATGAGGTTGTTTTCCTGGAGGGTGCGACCGGTGGAAACCAGATCTACGATCGCCTCCGACATCCCAGTAATCGGCCCCAGCTCGACGGATCCATACAGAGGCACAATTTCGACTGGCAAATCCAGACTCTGAAAATAGTCTCGAGCACAATTCACAAACTTTGAGGCGACCCGACAGTGGGGGGGCAGGTCCAAGGCCGAGCGATAGGGGCTATCAGTCTTCACCGCTACGGATAAGCGGCAGCCACCAATCCCCAAATCGGCTAGATGGGCTACCTGCGGTCGTTTTTCCCGCAACACATCATAGCCAACTACCCCTAACTGGGCCTGACCATATTCCACATAAACGGGCACATCCTGGGCCCGCACCAGCAGCCCCCTAGCCCTGCCGGTCGGCTCAGTGATCTGGAGCTGGCGGTTACTTTTATCCTGGAATCGACTAAAGTCCAGCCCGGCCCCTTGAAATAGACGAATCGTATCGTCCAGCAACGCTCCCTTTGGTAGGGCAATTGTCAACATAGTTTCTTTTCAGCCTGCCATAGGTCATCTTATCAACGGAGTCGATTTTCTACTGGGCCGTTTACCCAACCAGAGGGCCAGGCAATCGCGCAACTGACCTGACTCCGGGCAGGATTTGAACAAATAAAAAGTTCCTGTAAGACAAACCAGCGGAAGCTACGGAGTGGCTGGCAGGGTCTTACCATGGGATCTCTAAGCCAAAAAGATTCGATAAATTAAGTATGGGCTTGGACAAACCATGGAGATGCAGCGAATGCAGATCAGAGTCGGCGAAATCCTCATAGCCGAAAGCGGGCAGTATTACCGCGTCATCGAAGTCGACCAGGACAGCATTTCACTCATGCGGGTCGGCGGTCAGACCGTATTTTCCTGCCGCCCTGACCACGTGCAGCGGGCCTTTCGCAGCTCCAAGACGCCGCGCCCCCAGACTCAGCACAATTAGCCGCCTTAGCCAGGGCAGCTTGACGCTGGCTTCTAGCCATTCTGCCTAGAAGCGACTGATTGCGTCCATAGCCGCCTCTAGGGCCAGGGAAATATGGGTCCAGTGGGTTCCCCCCTGGCAGTAAACAATGTAAGGCGATCGCAGTGGACCATCCGCTGACAGTTCTGAAGTGCTTCCATCGATGAATGTGCCCCCCGCCATGACTAACTGGCTGTCATAGCCAGGCATCTCAGCCGGCACCGGCTCCACGTAAGATTCCACCGGCGACCACTGCTGAATCGCCCGACAAAAGGCCACCAGCTTTTCTGGAGATCCCAGCTCCACGGCCTGAATCACGTCCCGGGGTGCATCTACCCCCGGACTCACCGGATAGCCCGCATCGGCGCAGGTCTTGGCGATCAGATAGTTGCCTTTCATCGCTTCACCAACCATTTGGGGGGCCAAGAATAGTCCTTGAAATAACAGTCGATTTTGGTGGAGCGAAGACCCCCCGCTGGTGCCAATGCCTGGGGCTGTGAGACGGCAGGCGGCAGCGGTGACCAAGTCGGATCGGCCGGCCACATACCCGCCCGTCGGGGCAATCGTGCCCCCCGGATTTTTAATTAAAGAGCCAGCCATCAGATCGGCTCCCACCGCCGGGGGTTCGCGATCTTCTAAAAACTCTCCATAGCAGTTGTCGACAAAACAAACCGTCTGGGGATTTTGCCGTTTGACTAGGCGGACAATGGTTTCGATATCGTCGATGGTCAGGCTAGGTCGCCAGCTGTAGCCACAGGATCTCTGGATCAACGCTACCCTAGTGGTTGGTCTAATGGCGGTGGCGATCGCCGCCAGATCGGGTTGACCGGTATTGGTCAATGGCACCTGACGATAGGAGATACCGAATTCTATTAGAGACCCCTGCCCCTGTCCCCGCAGGCCAATGACTTCTTCTAGGGTGTCATAGGGATCGCCTGTGACCGCAACGAGTTCATCCCCCGGTCGCAGCACTCCGAACAGGGCACAGGCGATCGCATGGGTCCCCGAAACAAACTGCACCCGAACTGCAGCGGCCTCGGCCTGCATCACGGTCGCAAACACTCGGTCAAAAATATCCCGTCCCAAGTCATCATGGCCGTAGCCCGAAACGCTTGAAAAGTGATGGGTCCCCACCTTCCACTGGCGAAAGGCCGCCAGCACTCGCTTGAGATTCTCCTTGACCTGAGCGTCAATTCCATCAAAAATCTGAAAGAATGGCTGCTTTTGCGCCTCAGGAGGGTTCAATCGTTCCATAGGATTGCATGTTGCAAGATGGGAAAGCGGCCTTAATTGTCTCGCAAAACCTTCTTTGCTTGTCCAATAGAAATGAGATTTTTATGACTGTCGCACAAATAAATCGTCCAAAAACAGACTGGACGACCTCTTTATTTATGGTTTTTGTCCACACTGGGGCTTTGCTGGCCTTTTTACCCAGCAACCTCAAGTGGTCTGCCGTCGGTGTAGCCCTACTGTTGCACTGGTTTACCGGCTGCTTGGGCATTACCCTCGGATGGCATCGCCTGATTGCCCACCGCAGCTTTCAAGTCCCTAAGCTACTGGAATACTTCTTCGTATTTTGTGGTAGCCTCGCCTGTCAGCACGGCCCGATTGAGTGGATTGGCCTCCACCGCCACCATCACATTTATTCTGACCAAGATAGCGACCATCACGATTCCAACAAAGGTTTCTGGTGGAGCCACATGGGCTGGATGCTGCGAGAGGTTCCTGCTGGGCAAGAGGTAGCTCGGCTAACCCGAGACATTGGCAATGATCCCGTTTATCTATTCTTCAATAAATATTTCTTCCCCCTGCAGGTGCTGTTGGCGATCGCCCTCTATGCCATCGGTGGATGGCCGTTTGTCACCTGGGGTGTTTTTGTGCGCCTGGTAGCGGTCTATCACTGTACCTGGCTGGTCAACAGTGCTACCCATAAGTTTGGCTACCGCCGGTTCAACACCGATGATCGCTCCACTAACTGCTGGTGGGTGGCTTTGCTCACCTATGGCGAAGGCTGGCACAACAACCACCACGCCTACCAGTATTCGGCCCGTCACGGCCTCAAATGGTGGGAAGTCGACATTACCTGGATGACTATTCGACTGCTCCAGAGCCTCGGTCTTGCTAAAAATGTCAAGCTGGTGGGCTCCAAAACCACCTAGATATCCGGCCATCCCCTGAGGCAGACCTAGTCTCCTGACCCCGGATTGCCCATCTCAACTTAATTCAAACTCGGGCCATTGGAAAGTCAGCGCAGCCATCTGCACGACTCTTTCGATGGCTTTTTTGCTTGCAGAATGATGCATCTGCTCCCCCGGTCCTCAGACTCCGAGGACCGGGGGAGCGTCCAACCGGAGGTTGGCCAAGCACCAGAGCCACCCAGATCCCAGCGGAAGGTTTGATCTGTAATTGGCCGAGCCTACAGCCCCTGGGTGACGTACTTGACGCTCATGAGAGTCTCTAGGCCAATGTAGCCACCATAGCCACGACGGGCGGTCATCCCCAGGGATATCGCCGTAGCTTGGGCAGGGTTACGGGAAAATCGGCTAGAAGCATTAATGTACACAGTGGCGCTCTGTACCAGTTGAGCAAACTGATGGCTCTCTCGATAGGACTCCGTCACTAGGCAGTCAGCATGGCCACTGCTGTGGAGATTCATGAGTCGGATGGCAGTTTCTAGGGTATTGACCCGTCGCAGGGCAACGATGCCATTGAGGTATGGATTACTCCATTCATCGTCTTCTGCCAAAGTCAACTCAGGAAAATCGTGGACCAGATCAGCATCCCCCCGGAGGCGGAGACCCTTTTCCCGCAGCTGACGACAAAGCTGGGTGATGGCCGCTGGACTATGGCTCTGATGAATCAAGATCTTCTCAACAGCGTTCACAGCATCGGGTTCACCGCGGTGGCTTTCGAGAACGATTTCCACAACCCGATCAAGATCGCCGCTAGCGGCCCAGTAGAGATAGCAGTTGCCCATCGTAGTCGGCAGGACCGGGATAGCCGCCTGACGCATGACCTGATGCACCAGGGACGGACGACCATAGGGAATGACCAGATCAATTTCTGCAGCCTGTAATAGGGAGGTGCGCGCCGCATCCCCCTGATGGGCGTCGAGGAACAGCACGCTGTGAATCGGTAGCTGAGCCTCTTCTAGAGCCTGCTCCACGATTTGGGCGATCGCTAAGTTAGTTTGACTGGCCTCGTTCCCTCCCTTCAGCACTAGGCTGTTGCCCGTACGCAAACATAGACCCGCCGCAATCACGGCCAGCTCTGGAAATGCCTCATAAATTAGCGCAATCACCCCCAAGGGGACCAATCGGCCATAGGAAGTCGCCGTAGGCATCAGTGTCCGCCCCAGGGCAGAACTGAGTACCCGAGGATCTCCCAAAGAAGCCAGACGCCGCAGCATTTGAATGCTGGCAGACAGACGTTCAGGGGTGAGCTTGAGCCAGTCTAGGATCTGGCTTGGAATTGCCATTTCCAGGCTGGCTTCTAAATCGAGGGTATTGGCTTCCAAAATGGTGGATTGCTGCTCCTCCAGGGCGTTAGCCAAACATCTCAGCGCCTTGCCATGGCGGGAGGAGGCCATGTTAGCCAGCAGTTGAGATGCCTGCTTGACCTGATATAGCGCATAGGGAAAGTCGGACTGGGAGTCTGCAAAAGACATAGCGCTAGCGCCGAGAAGCCAACCAGAACATAAAGACTAGCAACAGAGATACGGTGATAATTGCCAGCAGCCGAATGGCCATCTCCGCACTAGTAGGAGCTTGAAAGGTTGCCAGCAGCAGCACAAACACCACTAAAGTAAACAAAACCACCGTAAATAATGGCAGGTAGCTGGTCGTCAACATCGAGCGATCCAGCCGCCATTGCTGACCAGTCCAGCGCCAAGTGCGCTTGTAGGGGTAGTGGGTGGACAACTGCTCAATGATGTAGCCATCGTCTGCGACAACAAAAATCTGCTGGCAGCGATCGCAACCAAAGGCCTCCGTCAAAGTAATCGGGACAATCTTGCCCCGCCTTCGACAGGGACAGGGGTAATCAGCGTTGAGATCAATCTTTTGGCTTTTGTACGAACGCACTGAGGTCGTAGGAGTGGGAAAAACTGAAGAATGAGCTAACTCCACAATTCTCACACTAACCAAACCAGCCTTGGAAAACAAGCGGCTGACTTTACAAGTCTCTCCAATGATTATGAAAAACCCAAATCTTCAAAAAGCGGGTGACGCGATTCGAACGCGCGACATTCACCTTGGCAAGGTGACGCTCTACCACTGAGCTACACCCGCGAGAGGCCAAAGACTAAGCCCTTAGTTCCTCCAGCGCTTTATTAGCTTAGCACCAAACCGGAGACTGACTCAAAAAAGTGCCCATTTTTTTGAACCGCCATCCCCTCTGGATGGTCACTTTCAGCCAATCGCCCCCATCGGTGACCGTCCCATCTTCCCAAGGCTTCTGACTAGGGCGGATCCCCGTCTCCCATAATCTCGGGGCTAACGGTGGTGAAAGATTCAAGAATTGGGATAGCCGTCTCAAGATCCACGTTCCGGCAGGCTGATAGTCCCTGTAGGGCATTAATATCCGGAGCACCGAGCAGCCGATAGGCCCCCTGGCTGCCAGGCAACCAGTCGCTAAACAGACGGCTGGGGTTATCCTCGGGGGGATCATAGTTAAGACCATAGTCGGCCCCAGGGAACAGGGGCGAAGACACAGGCTGTTGCTGGTTTGCGGCTGGAGAATCAACCGGATCTTTGGAGAATTGGACCCCGAAACAGCGATTTTGATCGTCCCGGTAGACGATCGCATATTCGCCATCATCCATGGCCACTCGGGCAACTCCGAACCCCGGCGGCACCACCCCAGGCACCACCACCTCTACCCCCAGCTGTTGAAGCTGCATCATCTGATCAGGGGCCAGCTGGGCCAGGAAAGCGCCGCTGGGGGG
>PYEQ01000295.1 GCA_003017785.1 filamentous cyanobacterium CCP5
TGATGAGCGGACGGAGAGGAGGGGATTACCTTTGCTCATAGGGGTGATGACAAAAAGCCCTGATGGGGTGATGACAAATGGCAAAAGGGGGTGATGACAAGGGGTGATGACAAAGTGATGACAAAGCCCCCTGGGGTGATGACAGGCTGATGACAGTTTGCCCAGGGCGGTTTTGGGCGTATCAATCAGCGGAGCTTATTGGATTGACGGTGGAATGGGGGTTTCAGGGGATTCTCTGACCCCTCTATATATAAGGTGAGCTTATTCAGTAGGTTCTTTGTTCTAAAAGGAACGGAAACCCGTTATTTTTGAGTTTGTATTCCCAAAGAATACCAACCAGCTTTGTGATGACGTTTCCACCTCACCCGATCACAGGTCTATCGGATGCCTAAAGTTGCGCGTAAGGGCCAAGCGGAAATACTGAGCCGAGAGCAGCTAGCCGAACTGTGGGCCGAATTGGATCAGCCCCATCAGCTGATTGCTCAACTGGCCTACTACACCGGCTCCCGGATTGGTGAGGTGGTGGCGCTGCGGGCCGAGGATATGGTGGGCAGCCGCATCGTGATTCGTCAGAGCAAGACAGAGACTACCAAGACCGTCGATATTGTGACGCCGCTGGCGGACGCGATCACTCTAGCCCCCCTGCCTGGCAGCGGGTATCTGTTCCCGGCATCGCCTAGAACTCAGGCAGAGCGCAAGGTTTACCGGATAAAGCGCCATAAGGATGATGGTGGCCACGTCACCGGCTGGACGTTTCAGGTGGTGGGGACAAAGTCGCCGCGCCCCCACATCAGCACCCAAGCGGTGGATAAGGCGATTCGTCGGGCCTGTGAGTACATCGGGCTGGAGGGGGTGAGTACCCATAGCTTTCGGCGTTCTCTGGCGACTCATCTATATGATGCGGGGACACCGCTGCGGACGATCATGGCGGTGACGGGGCATCAGTCGCTGGCGAGTTTGACCCGGTATATCAACCTGGATGAAAAGCAGGCGGGGGATGCGTTAAGGCGGTTCTTTGGGTGAGGGGGAAACGTTGCTGCGGATGAGGGCGACAAAACCTGGGCGGGTGGTTGTCTACGGCAGTGCTACAGCGGTATTTGGAGGATGAGAGGGTGGATGAGATCGCGCAACTGTAGATCAACTGGCTATAGTAGGAATCGAAAATTAATCATCCCACTTTTGAAATAATATTAATTTTTATTTTGTAACCAATTTTTATGCCTTTTATTATTGAAAGCATTCTTCCTCAAAGCCAACAGTTGGTCTCAGTCAAGGTAGATGATGCTGTACAAATGGCGCTCGATCTCATGATTGAGCACGATTTCAGCCAACTTCTTGTCGTCGATTCTCAGGGTAAGTTGGAAGGTCTTATTACCAGCGATTCTATCCTAAAGGCGCTGAGCTTCTTTCAAGCAACTGTCGGGCAGCTCAAAGTTTCTCACGCCCTTATAAAAGTCAAAGACTACCGCATAGATGATGATCTTTCCGAACTTCTTAAAAGGTTAAGGGATCTGAACGCAGTCCCAATAACTGATAAAGAGGGCTACCCAAAAGGCGTTATTACCAGTTTTGATACTACTGAATACTTTCGCACCCGTGCTGAAGACATCATGTTGGCCGAAGATGTCGAGACCACCCTTCGCGACTTTATCGAATCCTTCTATAAAGGTGCAAACGATGATGTAGACGAACAAAAGCTCAACGAAGCTATAGAAGCCATCATGACATCAGGAAAAGATGTCGAGAAAAAATTTCAAAGAGCCTTACAGCAATATCTAGGACAGTGCAGCCAAGGCCAGAATTCTATTGATAAGAATATTGCTAAGCAGGTCTTTGAAACGCATTTAGCCCAGCCATCTCAAGCCAAAAAGTTTTCAGAGTTGACTCTATATGAATATATTCAGCTTTTTAGAAAAATCTGGAATCACTACCAAGAAAATTTTAAGGGTATAGATTGGGTCGCAATCGATAAACTCTTGGCTACTGCCCGAAGTACTCGTAATGCTATCGCTCACTTTAGAGAAATCACTCCTCAGCAAAGGGAACACCTAAAATTTTGTGCTGACTTCCTTGACAGACACCGCCCATCTATCAGCACTCTTCATATCGAGCCAGGATATGCTACGGGAGATGGTTCTCCTGTAACTATCACTATCGGCAACACTGTCATTAGTAATAAAGTTATTGGCGATCAAGTTGCTGGCTTAATTAAGCAACTTCCCGACTTTTGGCAATCTATAACTGCCTCAACTCAGGCTGATAGTGAAGATCCATCTGAACTTGGTCCCCCTGCCGAAGAAATTGGTCCTGCTGATAGCCGCTATGCTCTTTTAGCCGTTTGGCTGCAAAATCAGGAGTCGAACAAGCTTTCTCTATCCTTTGAAGAGATAGAAACAATTATCCAAGATGCTCTGCCTGCCTCAGCTCGTAAGCATCGCAACTGGTGGGCCAACGATACCGTCAGCCACTCTCAATCACAGCAGTGGATTGAGGCAGGTTGGCGAGTTTCAAATGTCAACATCTCAGAAGAGAGGGTTATCTTCTCCCGTGCTGGAGAAAGGCAGATTGCCTATGTCAATTTCTTCAGTGCTCTTCGACCAAAATTGGAGTCAATTCCTAATTTGTCGGTCAAGTCAAGTACCAACGCCCAAGGACGGCACTGGTTTACCTTTGAGGTTTCAGCAGAGAACTACCCTGCCACTGTTCACGTTCTTTCCTTCGCTAGGGGTTCTAGGCTTCGTTTAGAGCTTTATATCGATGTAAATGATCGCGATCGTAACAAGCGCATTTTTGACTACCTTCAGGCTCAACACTTGGATATAGAAGCCGATTTTGGCGCTCCTTTGAGTTGGGAAAGGCTCATCGGCCAACGTAGCGCCAGAGTAGCGGTATACCGCGAAAATTCCTCTATCACCGACACTCCCGAAAACCTGGAGGAGATGCAAACCTGGCTCATTGAAACCCTCCCCCGCTTTTACAAAGCTCTAGCTCAAAGATTTCAAACCGCACTACAGGCCACACAGGCATCCTCAGGCAACTAGTCATGTGTGATGCAGCGCTGCGAAAGGTATGCGACTTCTGAGAATTATGAGGCTACAGCACCCACAGCAACCGCCGAACCTGGGCGACTCGGTTGGACCGGGCTGGGGTACGGCTGAAGGCAACTCAGAGCTTAGATGGCTGGGAATCGATGCAGGCGCTACAGCGGTATCTGGAGGTGTTGGAGGATGGAGGGGGGATGCGATCGCTAAGCTATGAGGGATTTGGTTACCGAGTTGCTCAATCAACGGAAAGAGCAACTCGTGAATTTACGATGCAAAAGGCAGAGACTTTATTGATTTTTCTGATCTTCTGGGGCTAATAACGAAGCAGTAACTGATTGACCGCGCTAAAAGAGTGTCAACATACCGCCGCAATTATTGACTGGGCACACTAAAAGCCCAATCCTGATTTCCCTGTTCCTGACTCTTGATCGCCCCTTACCTGCTTGTGCCCCATGGCCGCCAATCAAAATCCGGAACAGCAAGCTCGCGATCTCATTGATGCTCTCCTGCGGGATGCGGGCTGGATCGTCCAGTCGAAGCAGCAGTTTGATTTAGGAGCAGGGCTAGGGGTGGCGATTCGGGAGTATCAGACCGATGCGGGACCGGCAGACTATGTGTTGTTCGTGGACCGCCAGCCCATTGGCGTAATTGAGGCAAAGCGGGAAGAGGCGGGACATCGGCTGACGGTGGTGGAGGAACAGTCCGCAGAGTATGCCGACAGCAAGCTGAAGTACTTGAACAATCAGCCCTTACCATTCATCTATGAAAGCACGGGAGTACTAACGCGCTTTACCGATCGCCGCGACCCTAAACCGCGATCGCGCCCGGTCTTCTCCTTCCATAAGCCCGAGACGTTTCAGGCATGGCTGAAGCAGGGAAAGTCGCTGCGTGCCCGTCTACTGGAGCTGCCAGGACTCGATCCGGAGGGGCTACGGGCTTGCCAGATTAGTGCCATTACTCAGCTAGAAGGCTCTTTCCAGGAGAATCGTCCCCGCGCTTTGGTGCAGATGGCGACGGGCAGCGGCAAGACCTTCACGGCAATTACCTCGGTATATCGGCTGCTGAAGCACGCCAAGGCCCAGCGGGTGTTGTTTCTGGTAGATACCAAGAACCTGGGAGAGCAGGCGGAGCAGGAGTTCATGGCCTACAGGCCGACGGACGATAACCGACAGTTCACTGAGCTGTATGCGGTGCAGCGGTTGCAGTCGCGCTATGTGCCGAGGGATGCCCAGGTTTGCATTTCCACGATTCAGCGGCTGTATTCCATCCTCAAAGGGGAGGAGCTGGATGAGGGGGCTGAGGAGACCAACCCCAACGAGATGGTGCAGCCGAAGCAGCCGGTGCCCGTGGTCTACACGCCCCGCGTGCCCATTGAGTTCTTTGATTTCATCATCATTGATGAATGTCACCGCTCCATCTACAACCTGTGGAAGCAGGTGCTTGACTACTTCGACGCTTTCTTGATTGGGCTGACGGCGACGCCCGACAAGCGCACCTTTGGCTTTTTCAACGAAAACGTGGTGAGCGAGTACACCCACGAACAGGCGGTGGCCGACGGGGTGAATGTGGGGCACGAAGTCTACACCATCGAAACGGAGATTACGAAGAACGGCAGCCGTCTTGTTGCTAAGGAGTATGTGGGCAAGCGGGAAAAGCTGTCGCGGCGGCAGCGCTGGGAGCAGCTCGACGAAGAGATGACCTACTCCGGCAAGCAGTTAGATCGGGATGTGGTGAATCCCAGCCAAATTCGTAATGTAATAAAAGCCTATCGGGAGAAGCTGCCAGAGATTTTCCCGAATCGGACTGAAGTCCCCAAAACCCTGATTTTCGCGAAGAGCGACAGTCACGCCGACGACATCATTCATGTCGTGCGGGAGGAGTTTGGCCAGGGCAATGACTTTTGCAAAAAGGTCACCTACAAGGCGGAGGAAGACGCGAAATCGGTGCTGGCCCAGTTCCGCAATGCCTACAATCCCCGCATTGCCGTCACGGTGGACATGATCGCCACGGGGACGGATGTGAAGCCAATTGAGTGTTTGCTGTTCATGCGGGATGTGAGGTCGAAGAACTACTTCGACCAGATGAAGGGACGCGGTACCCGCATTCTGGATCAGGACAGCCTCCGCAAGGTTACCCCCTCGGCCCAGTCGGCCAAAACCCACTTCGTGATTGTGGATGCGGTGGGCGTCACCAAGACCCTCAAGACCGAAACCCGCCCGCTGGAGCGCAAGAAAGGGGTGGCCCTGAAGGATTTGATGATGGGCGTGGCGATGGGCGCCCAGGATGAGGATGCCTTTGTTTCCCTGGCGGGGCGGCTCTGTCGGCTGGATCGCCAGATGGAGCCTCGGGAGCGGGAAGGGCTGCGGAAGCTGACGAATGGCGTTGGCCCCAGCGAGATGGCGAAGACGCTGCTGAATGCTTACGATCCGGATGCGATTCGGGAGCAGGCCCAGCGCGATCATCATCTCTCGCCCCATGAGGAGCCCACCGAGGTGCAGACAGCAACGGCACAGCAGGGACTTTTACGGGCAGCGGCCAGCCTGTTTAATGGGGCGGTGGTGGACTACATCGAGAATGTCCGCAAGGTGCATGAGCAGGTCATCGACACGGTCAATCTGGACCAGGTGACCTTTGCGGGATGGGATACCCAGGCCCAGGAGCAGTCGGCCAATCTGGCGCAGGATTTTGCCCAGTTCATCGAAAGCAACAAAGACGAGATTACAGCCCTGAGAATCTTCTACAATCTGCCTTACCAACAGCGCACGCTGACGCTTGCGATGGTTCGCGAGGTGCTGGAGAAGCTGAAACGAGAGAAGCCGCAACTGGCTCCGGCGCGGGTGTGGCAAGCCTATGCCCGATTGGACGGTGTACAACCGACGAATCCCATCAGCGAGTTGACGACGCTGGTGGCCCTGATTCGGCGGGTGGTGGGATTGGATGAGCGGCTGACCCCCTACGCCAGCACGGTGGATCGCCATTTCCAAACGTGGATCTTTGGCAAGCAGGCGGGGGCGGCCCCCAAGTTCACTGAGGCCCAAGTGGCTTGGTTGCGGATGGTCAAGGATCACATCACCATGTCGTTTCACATTGAGGTGGCGGATCTGGACTATGCGCCCTTTGATGGGGGAGGGGGCTTGGGGCGGATG
>PYEQ01000296.1 GCA_003017785.1 filamentous cyanobacterium CCP5
CCCGAGACGTGCTGGGCTTAAATCCAACAATAGAAGTTAAAACACCCCCTGAAACGGTGACCCAAGAACTTTTAAGGGAAATATTGGGTGAGCTCAGAGAAATTCGCGGACTCATACAGGCTCAAAATCAGTCGCCGACGTAATGCTGCCACCAAAGAAGTGTGGTTATCTAGAATGTCTCCTGCAGGCTGGTGGTGCTAAGGTAGATTGCGCTGTGGTGCCTCTGGATTACAGGGCCCTATATTTTGTTGCGCCGTAGACAGCAAGCAGCGGAAGAAGCCTTAGAGTAAGGGTATGCATGGATAGTGATGCTGTGATTAGTGTCGTAGTTAGGTGTCGTTGTTACTAGTGTCCTTTGATTTGTACTGCGGCACTAGTGTTGAGGTCAGCAGCCTCAGTCAGTATGGAGCCCTGATTTGCGCTTTCGAGTTCTCAGATAAGAGATTCAAATCCCTTTAGATTTTTGTATGGAATCCGCTAGTCAATCCGATGTCCCTCCGGGTGAATCCCCGAGTCGTCTTGCTAATTTGCTGGGTGTAGCCGTTGCTATCTTGACCTTGACTCTTCCTGTGGTGGCAATAGCCTATTTCTCTGAAACCCCGCTTGCGCCGGCCCAGACTCCCTACAGCTTTCCTCGTTCTCAAGATTAGCTACATCCAAAGCTTGCTCTATCCACCAGGAAGATCGGGCGGATCTTAGGAAGGAAGTTTACAGGCAGCCTTAGACGGTGAAGAAAAGGTAGGGTTATTAGCTGCTCCGAGGAAAAGAGCCAATTCCTCGTACAATTGGTCCGTGTGTAGTGATTTTGGAGACGTGCTGTGGATCTATCTCGAATTCCAGCCCAGCCAGAGCCCGGCTTATTGAACGTATTGATTGAAATTCCTGGCGGCAGCAAGAATAAATACGAGTTCGATAAGGACCTGAACGCTTTTATCCTGGACAGGGTTCTATTTTCTTCAGTCCGCTATCCCTACGACTACGGCTTTGTTCCCAATACCCTGGCTGACGACGGGGATCCCCTCGACGGCATGGTGCTGATGGACGAGCCGACGTTTCCTGGCTGTGTGATTGCCGCCCGCCCGATTGGCATGCTGGAAATGATTGACGGAGGCGATCGCGACGAAAAAATTCTTTGCGTTCCCACCGAAGACCCTCGATACCGCAATGTTAAAACTTTGCAAGATATTGCCTCCCACCGGTTAGAGGAGATTGAAGAATTTTTCCGTACCTACAAGAATCTAGAGAAGAAAGTGACTGAGATTCTCGGTTGGAAGGACGTTGATGCCGTCAATCCGCTGATTGAAACCTGCGTCAAAGCCGGATCAAAATAGCTGCGACGCTGCTCGCTTGCGGTCTTAATTCTCCCGTCAAATGGCTCAGTAAGGCTGTCTGACTGTGGCGACCCCAACGTCTCTTTCAAGCCTCTACCCTAATCGCCCCATTGGTTGGGGCATCTGGGATAGATATCCTGAAGCGATCGCCTGCCAGCTAGCCACCCCAGTTTTCGCACTTACCAATAAGCCGATCCCGGGCTAGCTGGCCAGCGCCATATCAGGAACAAATATCTAGAGTGACTATCTTGTGGGAGATGGCCAGCTGACAGAAATACCTATGGGAGAGACAGTTTTTCAGCTGAATCAGGGCATACTTTAAGAGTTAAGTATATTTTTCTGAAGACTAAACAGTTAGGCAGTAAATATTAGTCATATCAATCTCAAATGTCCAAACTGCCCCGATGTTGGTGTTCAAGGGCGAATACAAAATTCATGGGGTTGTGTTTCTCCGGGTTATTATCCATCGCGGGTGTAGAGTTTCTGAATTTCATAGAGTGAACAATTGAGCGCCTCTGCCTCAAGACTTTCCTAACTACTTTTGCTAATCACTCTATCCGTCACTCAACCTGTTTGTGTTGCAATGGCCGATCCAGACATCCTGCATTCCCTGCAAGATCACTCCTCCTCTAACCCAGGCAGCTTTGATGAGATAGGTGGCCTGACTATTCATTTCTGGGGCGTGCGCGGTAGCATTCCGACTCCAGGGGCAGATACGGTTCGCTACGGTGGCAATACAGCCTGCGTCGAAATTTTAGTCGCTGGTAGGCGCCTCATTTTTGATGGCGGAACCGGGCTTAGGGTACTGGGTAAGCATTTGCTTCAGACAGCAGCAGATGTCAATGCTCACATCTTCTTTACCCATACCCATTGGGATCGAATTCAGGGTTTTCCCTTCTTCCTGCCGGCCTTTCAACCCGACAACACCTTTTCTGTCTATGGGGCCACGGCTCTAAATGGGGCTTCCATCAAGCAACAGCTCTCAGAGCAGATGCTACAGCCTAATTTTTTTACGCCCCTACAGCAGATGCAGGCGGCACTAGAGTTCAAGCATATTAGTGCTGGTAGCGTAATTCAGCTAGATACTGTTTTGATAGAGACGATTGGGCTCAATCAGCAGACCAACGCCTTAGGATATCGAGTCACCTGGAACGACCTCTCCGTGGTGTACGCGACCGATACGGATCATAGCCAAGGAACAGCGGATGCTAACTTGCAGTATTTAGCCGCTGACGCTGACGTGTTGATTATTGACGGAACTTACATTGACCACCAGTACCATGACAGTTTTTGTCAAGACGCAGCGGCCTGGCAGCCCAGCGTAGACCTAGCAGCGTCAGCCAATGTCAAAAAACTGATTATGTTTCACCACAATCCCTGTCATAGCGATGATCGCTTAGACCAGCTTGAAGTGGAAATTCGCGACCATTTTCCGACAGCCCGACTAGCCCGCGAAGGGATGATTGTACATCTGGGTTCTGGGAAGGAAAATCCAGCTTGATGCCTCATCGGGGCGGCGAAATCTCGCTGAAGCCCCCTAAATAGTTGGGGATAATGGCTCTCCATAGGGAGACTATCCGAAGATCACAGTTCAATTCAGTAGCTCGAAAAGACTATCCAGTAGTCGGAAATTTGTCGTGCTAATTTCGCCTGAAAGCGATAGAGGTAAGGCTGTTCGTGGTCATTGGGCGCTCCATAGTTTAGAACCACTCCAGCAAATCACTGACCGCATGAATACTCTGCTGCTTATCTACACCATTGAGTGCCAAAGTGTAGGGACCGTAAATTTACGGGCAATATACTAAAATTTCATGAAGAGTGCCAAGCTTTACTTGTATCTATCTGTACTCCACAAGAAACTGAGGACATCCCCAGAAATTATTGAGGATCCGTATTATGCGAATTGTTATGTTGGGTTGCGGAGGCTTCATTGGCAGCCATCTTCTAGATCGCCTCTTACCCCTAGGAGGGGTTGAGATTCATGGTTGGGACCTAGACTTTAGCAAAATCGAAAAGCATCTCGCCAATCCAAGCCTAAATCTTCGCCAGGATTCTGTTTCCTCATCCTATGCTCTTCAAGAAATAGAGAAGGAAGTCGAGCAAGCTGATGTGGTATTAAACCTTGTCGCAATTTGCAATCCAGCTGACTACAACACACGCCCCCTCGAAGTTATCGATGCCAGTCTTTTCGATATTTATCCTATTGTAGAGCTTTGCGCTAAACATAAGAAATGGCTTATCAGCTTTTCCACTAGCGAAGTGTATGGTCGCACAGTTGCTAGCTATTTGCCTCAGGCAGGCTATCAAGATCTATCACTTTATGAGTTAAATGAAGATGAGACGCCGCTTATCATGGGGCCTGTACACAATCAACGCTGGACTTATGCCTGTGCCAAACAGATGACTGAGCGTCTGATATATGCTCACCACAAAGAAAACGGGATGCCCTTTACTATTGTTCGGCCTCTTAACTTTTTTGGCCCCAGAATGGACTATATCCCTGGACGGGATGGGGATGGAGTGCCGCGCGTATTGGCTTGCTTCATGACGGCCCTACTTGACAACAAGCCAATGCAATTGGTGGACGGTGGACAGGCAAGACGCACAATCGTTTCTATTCACGAAGCAGTAGATGCCATCTGTTTGATGCTTGAAAAGCCAGAAAAATCTCAAAATCAGATCTTTCATATTGGCAATCCCTATAACGAGGTGACGGTAGCCGAACTGGCTGAATTAATGCGCCAGACCTACGCCAAAATCACTGGTGATTCTTCCTTTAAAGATCATCCAATCATCAGCACGAGCGCTCAGGAATTTTATGGTGAGGGATACGAGGATTGCGATCGCCGCATGCCTAACATTAGTAAAGCCAAGCACTTACTTGGCTGGGATCCTAAAATTTCCTTGCCAGATGTCTTATTTGAAACTATGTCGTACTATCATGAAAAGTATGCCAAATCACTTTCTAAGGCAAGTTGCTGATTTGATTTTAATGACGGGGTACCAGCGAGTCGTAGGGCCTATAACTTAGCCGGGGCTGTCTCAATGACTGTTGCTTCGCTATAACTGGCCAAGCCTCTACGAAATTCCTCAAGATAGCTACTGCCGCTGTATCTGTATCTGCGTCTGTACAACCAGCAAATTCTCAGGAATTTGCTGGTTGTTTCAGTTGGTGAGCCCTTTTAGGATGATTCCCATCCTAAAAGGATGTTTAATAAATCGGTGACTGAGTAGAAAAGCTGACTCAGCATACGCTGACTGTACTAACCATCAGCCACCGAGTGAGTTTAATTGTCAATAGCCAAAGCGTCAAATCGCCACGATGATTGAGGCGATCGCTTTGATTAGCTGGATTCACCGTCGTAGTCTAATTTATGGGCGCGACTTTCCGGCGAAACAAATTTTCGAGTTTCAATCAAGTCTCCTAGCTGGTTTATTTTTGTTCCACATAAGTATTCCCATTCCAATCGTTTCTTGTTCCCGCCGATACTAATCACGTATTTAGAAATTATCTTCAACTCTGTATCCAAAGACGCTACGTAGAAAGAGGAATTATAGGCAAGTAGTGGCATGTCATGATAGCTACTCGCGTAGAATCTGTAGAGATCACCTAAAGAAGCATGTTTATAATGCTTTCCTTGAAATAAGGTTCTGGGCTGAAAATCTGATGCTTCGTCAGCCATTTCTATAACGTCTTCTTCTGTCATACCTGGTGCACGACCAAAGCCAAGACTCATAATGTGATTAGGCTTTATGTAAAAATATTCCTCAGCTTGGCGTATTTTTTCATCAACTACGCCATCTTCAGGATTAGTGTAGACTGCTATTAAAGCTTCGTACTCCGCTTGAATAAAATTTCGGATAAACGCGATCGCAGTGTCCATAGGAATCCCACTCGTTACTCTCGTTATTCAATAGCGGTTGAATTATGTCATTCAGCCGCTAATATCCAGTAGTCAGGGCCGATGCGAGTCGTTCGTTGCCTATCGGCCTTACCTTGAGGCAGTGTCTGTACTACCCCAGCTGGAATCCTAGCTCTCCAGGTATAAACTACACCCGTCACGCGCATTAAATCTTCGCTAACATCACCAGCCTCAATTTTCTGCTTTATATCATTCTCCAGGGCTTCTGCAGATTCTTTTGGGAACCAATCCTGCTGGGCGATCTTGGCTAATATCTGACTATCTAGAAGGTTGCCAAAGGTTACCTGCACGGTCATGTCAAACCGGACATGATCCACCTCAACGCCATTTGCCTCGGCAAAGAGTTCGATTGACTGTCCAATTGTTCTCTCTGCATCTCTCATGACATTTTTGTTGTAATGATCGCTAGTTGTTGCTAGATTTTGACCATCAGCATATCCCGAGCCTCCGAATTCATTGGCAATTAAATGAGCCCTGTTGAAGCCTTGATTTTTAGTGAACCAAGGCGAATCTTGAGTGACACCACGGCCCGACATCATTTGCAGGCCTAAACCCTCAACGGTATGGGTCAACTCGCCCTGATTAATCCTTATGTCAAAGGTTTGACCGGCTTCGGTGTGATACCGAATGCCATCGGCTGTTTCAGTGATATTTATGGGCTTGAAGCGGCTGTGGTCTGGGATCCTTTCGGTTGGTAGATCGAAACGACCATAGGGGTTGATGTTGACGTCATAGGCAATTTGATTCAGTTTTTCTTTTAGCTTTTGCTTGTAGTCGTCGCCGACGTCGCTATTCGAGTCGACGGTGCTGAGGCCAGTACTCTTGAGGCTGGTTGCGGCAGGGTCGCCCAGCCTTCTGAGGAAGTTCTGCCTGACATTGTGCTCAGCGCCTCTGGTGACAAACGCATAGTCGTAGAA
>PYEQ01000297.1 GCA_003017785.1 filamentous cyanobacterium CCP5
GTCCCAGGCCTTTGTGATTCCCCTAGGGGTCACGGCCCCGCCCCCAATCCCTGACTCTGTGGCCTGGCAGCGGGTCAAAACTATGGGAATTCCAGACCACTGCGTGCGGGTACTGTTTCTCTCCCGCCTAGCCCCCAAGAAAGGACTGGATCGACTGATTGAGGCTCTGACGACATTGCACCAAGACGGACTCGAATTTCACCTGATTTTGGCTGGTGGCAACCCCCAGGATGAAGCCTACGAAAAGACCGTCAGCGATCGCATTGGCCAATCTCCCTTAGCGGACTGCACCACCTTCACGGGCTTCGTCACCGGCGAAGATAAAGCAGCCCTGCTGCAGACAGCCAATCTGTTTGTGCTGCCATCGGACTACGAAAACTTTGGCATTGCTGTCGCCGAGGCAATGCTGGCTGGACTACCGGTGGTCGTGTCTCGGGGGGTCTATATCTGGCCTGAGATCGAAACCAGCCAGTCGGGCTGGGTTTGTGAACGCTCGGTCGAAAGCCTGATGGCCGTTTTGAGAACAGTCCTCACCCAGACTGGAGAGCGCAAGCGTCGAGGGCGCAACGCCCAGGAATATGCCCAAAATCACTACAGCTGGGGGGCGATCGCTAATCAAACCCTAGATATTTACCGTCGAATTTTGGCCCGCAGGGGCGATCGCTAGCCAATTCCCCCTCAAAGGTAGACTCCCCATCGAAACTCCAGCGGTATGATCTCCATACCCCCAATTCTGATAGGAGGTATGATTGTGGCCCAGTCCGATCGCTGGAATCCGGGGCGGTTTGTGCAGACCCTGGATTTTTTTGACTCCATTCCTATTGTCAGCACCCTCAAGCAGATGGTTTCTGGATCTGATGCGCCCACCCCGCCGCCGCTTCAAAGCGGGATCCTCTTCGACTTTTCTAAACCCGACGCCAACGCAGTCGCCATCTGGGGCCCCCTGGATGATGTGGTGATGGGAGGCGTCAGCGATAGCGGCTTTCGATTAGAAGCCGACTATGCGGTATTTACGGGGACTGTATCAACCGCTAACTCTGGCGGATTTGCCTCCGTTCGCACCCGCAACTTTAAGCCACCCTTGAACTTAGCCACCTACCAGGGCATCGAACTTCAGGTTCAAGGGGACGGACAGCGCTACAAATTTTTCTTGCGGGATCAGGACGGTTGGGATGCCTTAGCCTATGGCTATTCCTTTGACACTACCCGCGACGAATGGGTCACCGTACAGATCCCCTTCGATCAACTCACCCCGGTTTTTCGAGCTAAGACCCAGCCCGAAGCCTCGCCCTTCAACCCTTCCAGCATTCGATCCATCCAGCTGATGCTGAGCAAGTTCGAGTACGATAAAGCCCTCAATCCCCACTTTGAGCCTGGCCCGTTTTATCTGCGAATCCGCCAGATTTCGGCATTTCGCTAAAAGCTGCCCTGGGTCGATGAACGGTTATGGTTCAGATGTAGAAACACTATCGACAGCCGTTAAGACAATAGGATAGGGATGCTCAGGGTCAAAACCATAGGCAATCACATCCACTCGCCCACTAGCTAAGGTAGAGGTGTCGCTGAAGGGCTGATCTGTATTAACCAAGTAGTCTTCGAGGCTAAACGAAGCAAACCGATCGCCTGGAAATATCTGGATGGTCCAAAGCACGGTATCTGGGCTGGCCATCTGAAGAGTGAACTGGGTGTATCCGCGACCTATTTCAATGGTATCCCCTGCTTCTACGGGAAAATATTCTCCGGCGTAGGGCAAAGGCTCTCCGTTTAAAGTCACCAAGGCTCCGTTGTTGTGCTGTATCTGGGCGATCGCCCCTATCGACTCAGAGGCCTGACTCAAAGACTGACAGGTTAGAGCTTGGGTCGTCATCCCGCTCAAAATAGTTACGGCCACAGCCAGAACAACCAGAAACGATCTTTTTTTAAGCATGTTTTCTCGGACGCAGAGCGACAGAAACTCAAGGGCTGCACCGGCAGTCAGCCGCCAGCGGGTTCTCCTCTAACGGTCTCTATTTTTCCGGCAAATCTCAAGGGATTTTGACTATCTTCGTTGCTTTTTTGCAAATTGAAGAAAGTTTGCAACCGGCAATTGTTTGAACAGCCCCAGGTGGTTGAGCAGAAATTTTGGCCGGGCATGCAGTTAAGCCTGAACTGTATCCTTAGGCTCACCTCATTTTCTTCTCAGACAGCAGCCCTAACGTGTTCTGTAGCAATCGAGCCCATACCTTGGCCGATTGCGCCCCTGGTAGAGCCCCATTCAGGGCATTTGATCTACCCGGCAAAGGCGACAAGTCGTTTTACTGGAGTCAGAATAATGACACAGCCCGTCAGTGGCCGTTTTCCCCTTGCTCTATTGCTCTTGCGAGTCAGCGTTTTCCTGGTGATGGGGATGTGGAGTTTAGACAAGTTTTTACATCCAGACCACGCTAGCGCTGTGTTCCAAGCCTTCTATGGCTTAGGCGAAATTGGCACCGGCCTCATCTACCTGGTTGGCGCGGTTCAGCTGGTGATTATTCTCGGATTTGTAGCTGGCTTCAAGAAGCCGTTAACCTATGGACTCGTGCTGCTCATGCATGGAGCATCTACCTTCGTAGCCTTCCCTCGGTATTTAGACCCGTTTACAGCCCCCAACCTGCTATTCTTTGCCGCTTGGCCGATGCTGGCCAGCTGTTTTACCCTATTTTGGCTACGGGATCTTGACACCCTCTGGACGGTTGATCGCCATCCGAGAAACCCGTTAGCCGACGGGACCAAACTGCGCTAGTAGGCTAGATGACGGTTAACGTGCTAACCAAGCCTTTATTTTTCCCCCTCGAGATCAAGCGAAATCAGCGATGGATATTAATTTCAGGCCAGGGTAAACCCGATGGTCAGCAGTAAACCGCTCCAGAAATGGAAACCGATGGCAAAAAACTTGGCATTGCTGATCCGTTCAGGAATGGCGTGAAACTGTTTGACGTGGCGGCTAAGCCGAACGGCCGTGATGATGCTACCTAAGGCAATTAGGGTCCCCAGAGGAAAAATGCCGCTGCCGATGGCAGCAGCGATTGTGAAGAGGGCGATCGCGCAAAAACAGGGCACCAGCCACGAACCTAGTCCCGTTCCCAACCGGACAATCGGCGATCGCTTACCCGCTGCTAAGTCCTCTTCGACCTGATGGAAGTGAGAGCAGAACAGAACCAGGGTTGTGGTGATCCCGACTACGACCCCTGCGAGCTGACTCGTTAGCGACCAGGTGGCGGTCTGACTATAGTAGGCGGCCCCCACTCCCAATGGGCCAAAACTCAGGAAGCACAACGGCTCTCCTAGGCCTCGGTAGCCCAACCGGAAGGGCGGCCCCTGATAGCAATAACCCAGTAAACAGCAGATCAAGATGATTCCCAACACCGTTGGATCCCTCTGCCACCAGGCGATCGCCAAAATGCCGCTGATCCCCATGAGTAAACATAGATTACCAATCGCAAAAATCAGCGATTTGTTTCGGGTGAGATTAACCAGCGAGTGAGGCTTATTGACATCGATTCCGGTTTCTGAGTCAAACACGTCGTTGCTGAGGTTTTCCCAGGCCAAAATCAACACGGCAGAAAGCACAAAAACCAAGCAAATCAGCCAGCTAAACTGACGAGTTTCGTAATAGGCAACCGCACTCCCGACCAAAATTGGCATGGCTGCCACGCTGTACATCGGCGGCTTGATGGCAGCCAGCCATAGCTGCTGTTGATCGGGCTGAATCGAACGAATTGTCATAGGGAGTTCATCAATCACAGAGCTAGCATATCGCTTTCCTTCCCCGTGAACGGCCGTCAGGGGAGTCGTTTGGCCCATTGCCATAACTACAAATACCGTCCCACCGGCCCAAACAGCCGCGAAAAAATCGGTGGAATCTCGTAGCAAATCTTTAGATGATTTTGTGGATATTAATGGGAGCCAAGTACCCCTTGGCATCTTTAGGAGACCCAAAAATGACGAGTCGTGGATTGAATCTGTGTACCCTGGCTGGAAATCTAGCCGCTGACCCGAAAGTACGCCTAGTGGACCTCAAAAATGGAGGCACTACGCAGCTAGCGGAAATGACTCTGTATGTTGACCGCATTCCTAGCCGTCAAGAGAATGACAGCTTCACTGTGAATGTGACGGTGTGGGAGGGAACCCCCGCTTGGCGAAAGTTAGAGTACCTCAAGAAAGGATCCCTAATTATTGCTAGCGGAGCGATCGATGCGTTTCCCTATGTGTCTAAGAAAGATGCCCAGCCCCGGGCCGGAATGCAGCTCAAGGCTACGGACATTTTTCTAGACTCTAGTCCCCGTGCTGAAGTGGCCGCTTGAAGCATTTTTGCAATCCCCCAGGTAGGTGGGGCAATCCCCAGACCACGTTAAAAAAGGGATCTGGTTAAAAGGCTGAAGGCGCCAGCATTGGCGCCTTTTTTATTTTTCTGCGATGAAGAATTCTATAAGGCCTATCAGTGGCTGCACGGCTGCTACAGAGCAATTTCCTGCGCTTTCATGTAGCTCAAAAGCCAGTTAGTCATCGTGGCGCGTCGAGTCAGCCTAGGGATCAGCTGATCTAGGGTATAGCCCTTGAATCCCAAAGATTCCTTTAGCAGCTGCTTATCAGCCTTAGGAATTGAACGAGTCAGCTGAACCGTCGCCGGGCGGCTGGCCACAAAATCTGGAGGAGTCGGGTATCTTTCTGCCCAAACCGGATCTACCATTTGACTGTTCCACTGGCCAGAAGCCGGATCATATCGATAGCCCAGGCTATCCCAAACCAGCTGGTTAGCGGTTTCATCAGACAGTTCATCATTGAGAATGGCCCAGAGAGTCTTGGCACAGAGGGGAGGAAGATCCTTCATAGGGAACGGAACGCCTGAATAGCACTTACAATTCTTGCCTGGAGAAATTCTATCTGGGCGGAGGTCATCTCCCAAGGAGGGGCCAATCAACAAACCCAGAGAAATCCCAGCATAAATTGCTGTATGGCAAGAGTTATTCAGGAATCGAGCCCGTTAATCACGAAACTAGAGGTGTCAAAATAGGACTAAAGAACTAGTGAGCGAATATACCCGATAGCATTGCCCTCGGCTTATGGAATTTGAGACTGAAGCAGATCTGTGCGAATTTTTGGCTGGTTGGCTAGAAGCCCACGGCCATAACATCTACCGCCAGGTTAAATGCCCTGAAGGCGGCAAAATTGATATTTTGACCCAGGAATATGCGATCGCCTGCTGCCACAGGCTAACCCCAGAGACTTTGCTGGCATCCATCGACAACTTAGCCGCCTGCGGACCCCACGTCGCTCAGCAACGCTCCGTGATTGCCGGGTTGGATTCGTCTGTAGAAGATTTGAATTTTGATACTGTCGAGGGAGGTGTTTCCCTAGGGGACGCTGTTGCCCAGGCAGGGATCGCAGGGATGGAAGTGTGGTTTGTCGATCAGATCGAAACCCTGCAAGATTACTACCAGCAGCAAACAGCAGCCGGTGCAGAGGCTAGCCTAGAAGAGCCCATCCATGCTCCCCCCCTCTATGGCAAAAAGCCGCGCAGCCACTGGAATCCCTGGGCTGGTGTCTCCGTGGCTCTAGGCATGGCCTCGATTTTGGCCGTGAGCTTCACGCTAGCCTACCGGATTCTGCAGGAACCCACCACCGCTCGTTTCTCTCCTGAGCAGCAGGCCGCCTGGGACAAGCTCCATGGAGCCGTTGCCGTATGGGACATGCAAACAGCTCAGGAAGCACTCCAGGGGCTGCAACGCGGCAGCAACCCCTGTGGGGCTAAATTCGCTAACCGACTACAAAGCGGCCTAGATAGTCAGGGAGCTGAGGGCTTTCGAGAAATCAACTCAATTAAGCGCGCCCTCAACGAGCAGGAGGGCTGCAACTTAGAGATCATCGTCTACGATTTTGCGCCCTGATTGAGGTCTGTTCTGCGAAAAGACCGTCCCCCATTGCCTACGAGCAACCTGACCTATACCTGGAAAGTTGTTGTCTAAAGTGGCTCTGTTGTTTCTCCAACCTGTTAGAGTAACGGTTGGCTTAATGCATATTTTCGATGAACCCGGAACTCTACCTTGACAGGCAAACGCTGCCTCAATCGGTTTCCAGTGACGCGACCGATGCTCCTTCCTTGCTCCCCCTAGAATCGGTTCAAAAATATTTAAGG
>PYEQ01000298.1 GCA_003017785.1 filamentous cyanobacterium CCP5
GCTTTAGCTATGGCTGGCTGCCCCGCAATACCCGAATTGTGATTAGCCATGGGCTTTTAGACCAGGTATCAGATCAGACTCTGACCGCGTTCTACAGTTACGAACTGGTCCGGACGGTCAACGGCAGCTTGCCGGTGCTCTCAGCCGTTGGGCTGTCGCTGCTGCTGCTGCATACGGGGTACTACTGGCTGGCTCAGAGGGCAGATGCTGTTAGCCAACCGCTAGTTCGAGGCCTGCTGGGCGGCGGCGCAGGTCTTTTCTATGGTCTATTTTGGCTGCTGCGACAGGCTGTACTGTGGCTATCGCGGCTGTGCTGCCGCTGGGGCGATCGCCGCGTTGTGGCCCTAACCCAGCACCCCGATCAGACCCTTGAGGTCATAGTGGAGGCGACTGCTGCGATCGCAACCTACCTGCAACAGCACGGCACCCTGCATCCGCTCCACACTAGCCTGGAGGTACTGATGCCCGTCAGCAGCCGTCAATCGATTACACCAGGTCGGCTGCTGGCCACTTCAGAAGGCGCCTCAAAGGGCGTTGGCCCTGAGGGGCCGGTCTCCGACCATCGCACCGCATTGATTGACCCACCAGGGGAGTCCTTTACGCAGATTTTTCTAGAGGCGTTGCAGCCCTATTTGGCAGTTACGTCCCTGGACTACATCGTAATCAGCCATGTGAACCCCAACCGCATGGCGACCCTGGTCAAGCTGGTGGAGCAGATGCCCGGGGTAACCCTGGTATGTTCTCGGCCCGCCGCCCAGGCGCTTCGGGCCACTTTCCCCAATTGGGATCACCGGATTCGAGCAGTGTGCCCGCCCCACGACACCCTCGATTTGGGCCAGGGACATCAGTTGCAGCTGATCCCGATGCCCACTCCCCGCTGGCCGGATGGGCTCTGCACCTACGACCCGGCCACCCGCACTCTCTTCAGCGATAAGCTGTTTGGGGCGCACCTGTGCAGCGATGCCCTGTTTGATGAAGACTGGCGGCAGCTGGAGGGCGATCGCCACTACTACTTTGACTGTCTGCACGCCTCGCAAACCAAGCAGGTGCAGACGGCCCTCGACCGGATCACCGCCCTCTCAACTCAGTGGCTGGCACCGGGGCACGGGCCGCTGGTGCGCTACAGCCTCAGTCGATTGCTCAACGACTATCGCCAGTGGTGCCAGCACCAGCAGCACCAGACCCTGCGGGTGGCGTTGATCTATGCCTCGGCCTATGGCAATACAGCGGTGCTGGCGGACGCGATCGCCCAGAGCCTCGTTCAGGCAGGGATTGCGGTGGAATCGATCAACTGTGAGCTGAGCGATCCGGCCTACCTGGCTAAAGCGATCGAAGCCAGCGACGGCATCATCATAGGATCGCCCACCCTCGGCGGCCACGCCCCCGTCCAGATTCAAACGGCCCTGGGGGTGGTGCTGGCCGCCGCCAAAACCAAGCTGGTGGGGGTGTTTGGCTCCTACGGCTGGAGCGGCGAAGCCGTGGATCTGCTCGAAGAAAAGCTCCGGGATGGCAACTATCGGTTTGGCTTTGACCCGATTCGGGTACGCTTCAGCCCGAATCAGGCCGATTTTCAAACCTGCCAGGAAGCCGGGGCACAGTTTGCCCAGCGATTGCGCAAGCAGAAGAAAAAGCAGGCTTCCCGCCAGGCCATCACCGAAACCCAGGCCAATCGCACAGAACAGGCCGTGGGTCGGGTGATCAGCACCATCGGTGTGGTCACGACTCGCCAGGGGGACAGCCACAGCGGCCTGCTGACCACGGCGGTATCCCAAGCCTCCTTCAATCCGCCCGGTGTGATGATTGCGATCGCCAACAATCCTTACGCCCAGCGGTTTCTACAGCCCCATGCGCCCCTGGTGATCAACATCCTGAAAGAGGGCCGCACCGTGCGACGACACTTTTCTGCCCAGCCCCAGCCGGGGGAAAATCCCTTTGCCCAGGTGGCCCACCATCCCGCCCAGAATGGCTGTCTGATTCTGGATGAGGCCCTGGCCTATGTGGAATGTACGGTGCAAAGCTGGATACCCTGCGGCGATCGCTGGCTGGTCTACGCCAGGGTCGATGAAGGCAATGTGCTGGAGGCCACAGGCATTACGGCTATGCAGCACCGCACCTCCGGGCGTCAGCCCTAGTCCTGTCTGGCTCATTTTCCAGCTTGATCGCTCCCTTGGCGTAGATTAGGTTGGCCCCTGCCCGCTTTTAGCACGGTGGAAGGCCAGAAGCCGATATTGCCATGGGGCGTCGTAACAAAAAACGGACAAGGCTGTCATAGGGCTGTCACAGCTTGGGCCTAAAGTGCTGGCTGAACTGATTTTGCCGTGATTCGGGAGCCAAGGCAGTATGCCGATAAAACACGACAGGCCGGGACTCGATCGGATAATTTTCTTCACTGACGGCGTTTTCGCGATCGCCATTACCCTGCTCGCTCTCAATCTGCACCTACCAGCCAATGCCGGCAAAGATGGCCTTGCGGACGACCTGATTCGCCTATTGCCGGACTATCAAAGCTACGCCATCAGCTTCGCCGTGATTGGCCTCTACTGGATTAGCCATCACCACTACTTTCGCTTCATTCGGCGCTATGACTATCCCTTTGTGACTTTGAATATCGGCCTGCTAATGAGCGTGGCGATTTTGCCGTTTGCCACTTCCGTGCTGGACACCTTTGGTAGCCAGCGCAGTGCAGTCGCCTTTTACGCGCTGTGCATGGCCTTCACCGGCTTCATGAAAACCCTGCTCTGGCACTATGCCGCTCAAAATCTCCGCCTGGTGCATCGTCGGCTTTCAATCCAGCGGATTCGCCGCTTGACCCGGCGGGCGATGATTCCCCCCCTGGTGTTTGTCAACTCGATTGTGATTGCCATGTTCAACCCGATGCTGGCCAAGCTTAGCTGGGGGGCGATCGCCCTGGCCTTTTTGTGACGCGGCCCGTCACTGGCTCGTCAATCCCAGCAACAGCATCCCAGCAACAGCCTCGACGGTAAGCCCCAACGGACCAACTCCCTCAGCATGGCCTTTAGCCTGCATGGATGCAGCCAAGCCCCATTAGCCTGAGCCGTTCATTTTCTCCGGCAGGGCACCATTAGAGGCTGGCTGGTGATGGGTTGCCCGCCAGGCGAAGACTATACCCCCGGTGACCACAGCCACAGCCGCAATCCCGGCGGCCCACTGCCAGACTGGGTGAATGCCTGGGGATTCCCTCGTGGCAGGCTGGTGATAGCGGTGGAAGATTTCATCCGTTAGCCAGTCGGCGGTGGCCTTGAAGTCGTGAACCGGGGTCGGCAGCAGCTCCAGATAGGTGCCCTGGCGAATCAGATGGCCGACCTCTCCGGTTAGCTCAAACCGATTGAACAAGTTGGCCGCACTGTCGCGAATCCCCAACTTCAGCAGGGAGCCTCTGATGGTCACCTGCACGGGCTGGAGGGGACGATCCTGCACCAGACTGGTCAGATTGTGGGCGATGCCGTAGCCCTGCTGGTAGGCTACCTGGGCCGTTGGCGGTAGGGAACCGTTTTCTTCGGCGGCGCAGTCCCCGCCCGCAAAAACTTCAGGATGATCGGGCAACTGCAGGGTGGGATGCACTTGCAGCCGCCCGTGGCGATCGCGATGTTTATCCGACACCTCCAGATCTTTGATCAGCGGGTGGGTGCGGGTGCCTGCCGTCCAGAGGGTGGTGGTCGTGGGTAGCTCCTGAGTCTCACCGTCTCGCTCAATGGACCGTCACCCAACAATTTTCAATGGATACTGCTTGACTGTGACTACTCAAGCTGACCTACGTCAAACAGAAAAGGAGCGCTGGGCTGGTCTTTTCCGCCCATGACAAGAACTTTCGGCATTTGCGATCCACCTTCCTTCCAGGCTTGGATGGCTTCTTTCTGTAGCACCAGCTGTCCGCCCTGGGCTTTTAGAGTTTCAGCTAGCAGTCGCTGGGCTTCGGCTTTACCTTTGGCTCGGTTGATATCCGCCTGGGCGGTTTGCTCAGCTTCTTGAGCCACATATATGGCTCTCTTGGCGCGCTGTTCGGCTATCTGCTTTTCTTCTACCGCCTTAGCAAATTCGGGGGAAAAGTCTAGATCAACGACGCTGGTGTCTAAAATGAGAATGCCATACTTGTCTAAGCGCTGACTGAGGGCGTCGTCAAAGTCCTGCTTGAGCTCGTTTCGCTTCGTGATCGCTTCTTCGACGGTTCTCCGCGCTGCCGCAATCTTAAAGGATTCCTGGGTTTGGGGAGCGATGATTTTAGAAACGATATTTGCTAGGGTTCCTTGGGTGCGGCGAATCTCGACAACCACGAGGGGATCAAGGCGAAAATTGATCGCGAATCGGGCCGTTAGATCCTGCAAATCTTTCGTCGAACTTTGGGCCGGAACTTCAAACTTCTGTACGGTCAGGTCGTAAATATCTACGACGGAAACGAACGGCGGCTTAAAGTGAATTCCCTCTAGTAGCACGCCATCTCTAGCCTTACCTAAAATACTAAGCACCCCTGCCTGGCCGGGATTGAGAACCACGAAGCAGTTAAATCCTAGAAGAAGGGTAAAGGCGACTAAAACAAGCGGTACCAGGAGCTTGCTGCTGATTATGCTTTGGCTTTTCAAATTTGAAGTCTCGGTTTTTTAACGGCTGGCGTGGTGCGAATCAAGGGAAAACTAGAATTCTTCCAGTTCAAAATAACTAATTACCCTGGTAAGAGTTCGCTCTCCCAGGGCAGCCTTTTATGCAGGCATGAGGACTGTGTCAATGACGTGGATGACACCGTTGTCAGCGCTGATATCCGCAGTCGTTACAGTTGAATCATTAATCTTGACGCCTTTAGAAGCGTCAATTTTGACATCTGAACCTTCGACGGTAGTGGCCACTTTTAGATTAGCAACATCAGCCGCCATAACCTGCCCAGGGACGACATGGTAGGTGAGGATTTTCTTGAGTTTGGGAGTGTCTTTGAGTAGCTCGTCTACCGTGCCCTTGGGCAGTTTGGCAAAGGCGGCATCTGTCGGAGCAAAGACTGTGAAAGGTCCTTTTCCTTTGAGGGTTTTGACTAAGTCAGCGGCTTTAATAGCGGTGACTAAAGTCTTGAAATCACCTGAGCCTACGGCAGTATCAATGATATCAGCCATGTAATTATTTCCTGATATTGTTAACGGCTAGTCGCGGCATTCATAATGCATGAACGGCTAACAAATCTAAGTATGGCAACCCAATGTTTGAGTAAGCGGTGGATTCGTTGCTTGAGCGCTTTATCGAAAGGGGGAGATTAAGCTGCGATCGCCGCTATAGCCGTCCCAGTTGCTCGTTGAGGGCAAAACGCTAAACTTGAGCATGATGTCACCCTGTGAATCAGGATGGCCAGTGAAGTTGCCAGGATGGCCAGTGAAGTTGCTAGCGACAATTCCAAAGCTGCAGAGATAGCAGAACTCAAAGCCTTTATCAGCAAGCAGAGAGACGATCGCCAGGTGAAGAAGGCCCTAGCGATCAAACTGTAATCGGTAACACCGTTCTAGAAACAGGCTGCCGACAGACGACCCTTTTCTCGATATTTAGTTCTGTCCCATTTTGATAGCGACCGTCAGACCCATCGCGCACGGCCACTTCCACATGGACGTTCTTCGGCTCCGGGGGTTCCAGACCAATTCGCCACCTTGGAGCTGGTGCATGCCTTCCGCTTCTTCCACGGCGTAGGCCATCAGATACTCGCCAGCGGGTTGTTCACCGGCGTCGTAAGCGACCTTCTGCACCATATGGTCAAGGGCTTTTTGCAGGGCTTGCCCCTGCTGCTTGGCCAGGTCTAGCTGCTCAGAAGTAGCCTCATCGCTGCTTTTCATCGGGGGCTGGTGGAGCGCAGATTGGGACGTCATAGGAATCATCCCTAGGGAGCTTCACCAGCAGGTTAGAAAAGATTTCTGCAAATTTGATCTTTATTAGAGAGGTAGCTAGAGCTCTGCCTTTGAGCAATAACTCGAATATTTTCGGGATCGTTTGAGATCGCTATTGATTTGACACAGGTCTGACACATGGGGTCTCTACACTTGGCCCATTGTGTGACACGACAGCACTTTCTGTGAGCGAAGCCAGGGCTGTCTCTTATACACATCT
>PYEQ01000299.1 GCA_003017785.1 filamentous cyanobacterium CCP5
CCGCCACGGCTTCGGGAATTTCGTGGATAGCGATCGCTCCCAGAGTTGCGATCGTCATCAGAAAGTTTTCGTCAAAGATCCGCCCCCGCAGAATGTTGCGCCCCGCCGTGGTCAGCACCCCCCAGCCGCTGATCAAATAGGCCGGCAACAGCACCGCATATTCAGCGATGGCAAAGGGGGTATTGTGCAGGGCTGAGTTGAACACCAGGCCGATCAGAAAGAGGATCGCCGCCGCCGCGGTGGGCGCTAGAGCGCGCCCCCAGCCACCCCCCTCCGCACCGTGGTCATGGCCGTGAGCGCAGCAGTCGTCCTGATTACCCGAAGGCTCAGCTCCCCGACTAGACGGTTTAGCGCCACAACAGCCAGAACCGGATTCACCATGGAAGTCTGCCATCGGATTTCCTCAATCTTGCCTGAATATCTGAAAGGCTGTTCATATGTTAAAGAAGATTCCTTCCCATGCCAAGCGATCGCCTAACCGGGCGGGCAGCAGCCCAATATATTGATCGGATTCCGGGATTGACAGCGGTGCCAGCCGTTAGCAACGACTAGGTCAGGTCCCCAGGCATGCCCTATGCAGCATAGGGACAGGGCTCATTCATCTAAATGCTCGGCCACTTCTCGGTAAAGGGCCATGATGTGGTCGTCGGCCAGGCTGTAGCAAACGTTGCGGCCCTGGCGGCGATACTTCACCAGGCGCTGCGATCGCAGCACCCGCAGCTGGTGGGACACCGCCGATTCTCCCATCTTGACAGCGGCGGCCAGGTCGCAGACGCAGAGTTCCTGCTGGGCCAGGGCTGATAGCAACTTGAGTCGATGGGGATCAGAGAGCGCGCTAAAAAACTCTGCCATCCGCTGGGCCTTCTCCGTGGCCAGCACCTCGGGCTGTACCTGACGCACGTTTCCCAGATTCACCAGGGAGGTTTCACAGCCAGGGGCGTCGGGGTTTCTATCCTGAGAATGGGTTGCAGAATGGGAATCAGCCATAGAACTATGGTCTCAGCCTCTCTATAATAATGAGCGCAGCGACCAGCTCGTTCTCGGTTTAGACGAGGGCAGCGGTCGAGACTCACTTACCAGGTTCTTTCCAGCCATTCTAAAATCGCCTGGTTAGTCAGCTCAGGTTCCTCGTCATAGCAGCAGTGCCCCCCCGGCAGGGTGTGCAAATCAACCATCGGGCTTCGGGCGGCCACGCTTTCTGCCTGAAAATAGGGCACGACCCGGTCCTGACGGCCCCAGAGCAGCAGGGTCGGAATTTGCAGCGATTCCACCATTAATCGAGTGGATGGACTGAAATTGGGCTGGGTGCGCGATCGCACCAGATAGCCCAGGGTCCGGGCCGCCCCTCGTTCTTGAGGGGGCTGGGCAAAGGTCTCGATTAGATCTCCATCAACCCGTTCAGAACTCGAATAGATTGATCCCAGCACCCGCCGCAACAGGCCGGGCTGTCGCAGGGTATAAAACAGCAGCCTCACCAGCAGCGGATTCGCGCTGATACTCTCCGCCCGGCGGGCCGCATCGGCTACCCAGCCCGCCACCAGATCTTCCCTGGCTGGCGGCAGGGTGATCATCATCAGCCTCAGGGCCATATCCGGATGGCGGGTCGCCGCCGTGATCGCCACCAGGGCCCCCAGGGAATGGCCCAGAAGAATGGCTGGGCGATTGATCTGCGATCGCCAGAAGTCATACACCTGCTCTGCCCATAAATCGCTGCTGTAGAGAGTCGCCGCTTTTTCGGATCCGCCAAAGCCCAGCAAATCGATCCCATAGACCGGATAGTGCTGGCTTAACGGCAGCAGGTTGTCTCGCCACTGATTCAGGTTTGCCCCAAATCCATGGATCAAGATAATCGGTGGCTGATGGCTGACCGCCGGCAGGCACCGAAAGCTATAGCGAATCCGCCACCCCCGCCAGCGCCAGAGTCGCTGCTCCTGCCTTGAAGAAGAACATAAAACCGCCTGCATAGCAACCATTTACCCAGTTCGTGCAGTCTAGCAGCCCTATGCAGCCGGTGCACTTTAAGTCATGCTAGGGAACGTAATCACACAGCAAATGACTGGAAAGCGAACTATGACAGATGCGGTCAAATTGATGAAGCAGGAGGTGGGCAGAGCCGCCGCCAATCAGGTCCAGTCCGGGTCCATTGTGGGCCTCGGGACGGGCTCAACAACCGCCTATGCCATTCAGTTCATCGGAGAGCGCTTAAAGTCTGGTGAAATCAAGGACGTTAAAGGCATTCCCACCTCATTTCAAGCGATCGTCCTCGCGCGGGATTTTGGCATTCCCCTGATTTCCCTCGATGAAGTTGACCACATCGACGTGGCCATTGACGGAGCTGACGAAGTCGACCCCCAAAAGAATCTGATCAAAGGCGGGGGTGCCGCCCACACCCAAGAAAAAATTGTCGACTCCCTAGCCAGCAAGTTCATCGTGGTAGTGGATAGCGGCAAGCTGAGCAGCAAACTCGGCACCCAGTTTCTCCTGCCCGTCGAAGTCATTCCCATGGCCGTAACCCCGGTGATGCGAGCAATCAAGGCCCTCGGTGGACAGCCAGAACTGCGCATGGGCGTGAAGAAAGCCGGACCAGTGGTATCTGATAATGGCAACTTGATCCTAGACGTCAAGTTCGATCAAGGCATTGACGACCCAGCTGGGCTCGAGAAGACCCTCAACAACATCCCAGGAGTCCTTGAAAACGGCATATTTGCCAATGTCGCCGATGAAGTGCTGATAGGCGAAGTGAAGGGAGACCAGGCAACCGTGCGTTCGATGTAGCTAAGCAACAGTTGCACAGCGCTCAGAATGCCTAGGCCAAAAACTGATCCAGATCAAAAACCGCCCAGGACCGATTAGAAAAATCAGCCCAGGGCGGCTTAGAGAGTAGACCGGCTTAGCTTACTGCCTTGCCTGGCGCGTAAGCAGCGTCTAAACCAGGTTTTTACTTGCTACAGCTCTGAAAGCTGAGTGTCTAAAAGGGGAATCTGTACGCTGCTGGCAATAAACTCTTGCAGTTGCCGACTCCGCATAAACGCGTCTAAAGATTGCCTG
Source organism: filamentous cyanobacterium CCP5 (assembly GCA_003017785.1). Taxonomy (GTDB): domain Bacteria; phylum Cyanobacteriota; class Cyanobacteriia; order Phormidesmidales; family Phormidesmidaceae; genus CCP5. The sequence goes on from PYEQ01000299.1 coordinate 3,049, forward strand.
AGCTCTTCTCTACCGCGAAAACTGTCAATGCGATGGAGCAGTTCTCCCCGCTCAAAAAGCATCAAGGTTGGCAGGGTGGTTAGCTGATAAAAATTGGCTAAGCGTAGGTTTTCATCCGCATTGATATCGATTAGCCTAACCTGCCCTCCCCACTCAGACTGAAACCGCTCAAGCAACGGAGAGATCATTTTGCAAAGTCCGCACCAGGGAGCCCAAAAGTGAACCAGAACCGGCACTGAGGCATCCATCACCTCGGTCCGAAAAGCTTTCTCGCTAATGGAGGTGGACATAAGAGTTTTAATGTTTTCTTTTTTTATTTCTGGGGATCATTCTAAGGGATCAGAGAACACAAGTTAATGTTCTTTTTACGGATTGTGATTCGAATGTAACAAACTCTCAAAGGCTTGATGAGTATATATAACTATGGTTTTAGTTTAGGGTTTATTTAACGGCTGATCTAGCTCAGCCTTGCTATACCAGTTGAAGAGAAGGGCATAATACGGCCTCTAGATAGCCGCATTCGAACCGGCCACTTCTCGGTGGAATGTCGTTCTGCCCACCCGGGCAGAGCCCAATGCAGTCTTAACTACCGTCAATAGAGCAATAGAGGTTATCCAATGGCAACTGCAACCGTTGTGCAATTTATGCAGAAGACCGCTGAAGATGCTGCTTTGCGGCAACAGCTGGAGGCCATTCTGGGGGTCGGTGACGGCGATATTAGCAGCGAGGCCGCCCTCGACGCTGAAGAGTCGGCCGCCCTCAAGGGGGAACGGGCTCCCTTGGTGGCTGATTTTGCCGTCAAAAATGGCTACATGTTTTCCGTAGACGATTTAATCGCGGTGGTAGACGCTTTTCAAAAACATCAGGCCGGGGAAATGTCCGACGCTGAGTTTAACCAGGCTATCGGCCTGGCTGGAGCGGCAGAAAAGCATGAAGGGGGGCTCAAGCGCCTCAGCCGCTATCTGAGCAAAACCTATTTGGGTGTCGATTTAAGCTGAGGTAGTAGGGCATTGATTTTGATCACGTGATGGGTTCGACAATATCACTAGGGGCGACGATGATCATCACCCACAAATGGCCCTTTCTAGAGGAATATTTTCGTAGACATCCTGAGAGCCTGAGCGACTCCTGAGACATCCCCAGACTCTTTAAGGTCTTGACTAGACAACTCCTCTAACGACCTCCTCCCCCGACTGACACCCGGGGGATTTTTTTGCCTCGGATACCTGACACTGACGATCGCCAGCTGGATCAACAGGTCAGATCCAGAACTGTCTTAGCTTGGTACCGAGCCCTCCTACCAGGGTCCTGAGCAGCTTAGAATCCCAAGTCAGCGGCGATCCGGTGGGCGCAGGCAAACCCAGAAAAGGCAACGGCATTGAGTCCCTGGCCTGGAAACGTGCTGTCCCCAACACAGTAGAGCCCCGGCACCGCCGTCCGATTGAAGGGCATCCCCAGTAGTCCCCTGGGGGTTCCCAACGGAATTGGTCCATAGGTGCCATCCAGCCGTCCCAAAAAGCGGCGGTGGGTGCGGGGTGTGCCCACTTCCCTAAAATCTATGGCGTCTTCCAGGCCAGGAATTAGCTCCTCTAGCCTCCGCACCATGGCGTTGGCCACGGCCTGCTTCTTGGCCTGGTATTCCCTGGAATTGAGGTCCTGCCAGTCTGCCATCCAGCTTGGGGTAAAGGCGTGGATGATGTGGCGGCCCGGGGGAGCCAGATCCGGGTCCAGCAGGGTAGGTATGGATACGAACAGGGTGGCTTCCGGAGCCTCCATCTGGGGCCAGGCTTCAAGCAGAATGTGGTGGCAGTCCGTGGCAGGGGGCAGGGCCTCTGCCCTGATCCCTAGATGCAGGCTGATAAAACTGGGAGAAGGCTGGTAGCGCTGCCGCCAGCGGATTTCTGAGGCCGGTAGGGGCTGCCGGAACAGCCGATCAAAGGTGTCCCAGCGAGTGGCATTGGAGACAATTCGTCTAGCCTGAATCGTCTCTCCAGAGGCCAGCTGCAGGCCGCAGGCCTGTCCTGACTGGGTTAACACCTGGGTTACCCGGCTGCGATAGCGAATCGTTCCTCCTGCTTTTTCTAGCCCCGTGGCTAGGGCCGTGGCAATCTGTCCGACCCCGCCCTTGGGATAGTTGACCCCGCCGTAGTGGCGATCGCTAAACACCATGCCGGCATTGATCATCGGCGTTCGATCGGCGGGCATAACCGACCAGCAGTAGCACTCCATGTCGATGAACCGCAGCAGGTCCGGGTCGCGAATGTGCCGACGGGCCACCTGTCCCACATTTACCGGCAGCCAGCGGGCCAACCCCAGACAGGCCAGGGGATGTTCCCAAAATACCCGGGCCACATAGCCAAGCTCCTCTAAGGACAGCAGTTCGATGGCGTTTAGGCAGTTGAATACCCCCCAGCACTGATCGTAAAACCGCCGAATGCCTGAGCGCTCATGGGGAAAGCGATCGCTGAGCTCCGCCAAAAACTGCTCGTACTCCCGGTGGATTCGCACATTTAGACCACCGGGCAGGTGGTAGTGGACCTGCACCGGATCGGGGATGGTTTCTAGAGACTGATTCACCGCCGCCAGGGCTCGGGTAAGCAAATTAGTAGTGCCTTGCTGGCCAAAGCCGAAGATCATCGAAGCTCCCACATCGAAGCGATAGCCCGATCGCTCGAAATAGCCGCCGCTGCCCCCCGGAATCAAGTAGCGCTCTAACACCAGCACCCGAGCCCCCTTAGCGGCTAGCTGGGTCGCCGTCACTAGGCCGCCAATGCCAGCGCCAATGACAGCCACATCCCAGTCTGGGTGAGAATCAGGTCGAAAATCCATTCGTTTAGGTAAAATCCATTCGTTCAGGTAAAGACCCGGGTTCGTCGCCTCTGCTGGTTCCCCAAGGGACTTGATCGGAGTTAGAGCGGGTTCTCATTCAGCCAAAGTTTGACTGCTACGTATCTCTAGAGATGCGTAGCGATTCATATTATCTATAATCTTTGTGCCGTTAGCCCCGTCTCTCCATGCTTGATACCCGGCAGCTTACCGGAAAGCAGCGCCAGTTCATTCACCTTCTCCAGAGCGATCAGGAGG
>PYEQ01000300.1 GCA_003017785.1 filamentous cyanobacterium CCP5
CTCATGGACTACCTTCAGAGCCAGCAGCAGTGAGGTCACCTGGCCAGGAATCGGCGGCTGCCCTGACTGCAGACGGTGAATAAACATATCCTCACTGCCGGCATCAGAGGCGATGCCCTGGCGCACAATTACCCGTCGTGACGTTTCGAAATCCATAGTGCCGTCCTAATCGGTATCTGGAAGGCGTATGCTCCTGACCCTGGGCATTACTGATGCCTCTTTCACGGCTGGGGGAATGCTAACCCCGAGGTTTGCTACTAAACCGTGATTTTGCTTAAAAATCTATCTGCTTGAAAATCCCATAGAGCCTTGTAGCAGAATAGCCCCACAATCAGTCTTTTCCTTCACATTAGGATACAGCAGGTCAAGGATACAGCAGGACACAGCGCCGTTATTCAAATCTGAGCCGTTGCCATGATTCAACCACCGAATCCCATTCCATTTGTTGATCTTTCGGCCCCACATCAGGCCCTCAAGTCCGACATCTTGGCCGTCGTGGAGAGCCTGCTAGATCAGGGAGATTTCGTTTTGGGAGCGGCCGTGGGCGAATTCGAAGCTGAGTTTGCAGCGGCCTGTGGGGCCTGTTTGGCCGTAGGAGTCGGCTGTGGTACCGATGCGATCGCCCTGGGCTTGACGGCGGCTGGCATTGGAATTGGCGACGAAGTGATTTTGCCAGCCAACACCTTTGTTGCCACCCTGATCGGCGTTTTGCGATCCGGGGCCACCCCCGTCTTAGTGGACTGCCAACCCGATACCGCTTTGATCGACCTGGAGGCCGCCACCGCCGCCATTACCCCCAGGACTCGGGCGATTTTGCCCGTGCATCTCTATGGCCAGATGGTGTCGCCGTTAGCCCTCAAGCACCTTGCCCGAGTCCATAATCTGCTGATTTTCGAAGATGCTGCCCAGGCCCACCTGGCAAAACGGGAAGGGTATCGGGCCGGTGCCGTGGGGATTGGGGCAGCATTTAGCTTTTATCCCAGCAAGAATCTGGGGGCGATCGGGGATGGGGGCATGGTCACCGCCGCCAATGAACCGATGGCCCAGGCACTCCGAGCCCTGCGCAACTATGGCGCCAGTCAGAAGTACTATCACACCCATTTTCAGGGTACGAACAGTCGCCTCGACACTCTGCAGGCAGCGGTGCTGCGGCTGAAGCTGCCGCTGCTGCAGGCTTGGAATCAGCGCCGCAATCTCATCGCCCAGTATTACGACCAGCGGCTCGCCGCCCTAGCCAGCTACGGGCTAAGGCCTATGCACAATCAGAGCGGTGCCGGCCACACCTATCACCTCTACGTGATTCAGCTGACGGCAGATTGTCCTTGCGATCGCGATCAGCTCCAGCAGGGTTTAGCTCAGGCCGGCATTCAAACCGGGATTCACTATCCGCTGCCCTGCCACCTCCAACCCGCCTTCCAGTCCCTGGGCTATCGGGCCGGTCAGTTCCCCGTAGCCGAACGCCTCAGCCAAAACATTCTGTCACTGCCCATGTATCCCAACCTGGAAACGGCCCAGGTTGATAGAGTAGTCGAGGAGCTGAAGCGGCTACTGGTAGCGGCCGCTTCGTCCGCGCAGTTTGCCCTCTGAACCGATTGTTTATCGCCATGACCTTTGCTTCTGTAGCCAAGCAGTTTCGGCGGGCACCGCTCGATGGGGCAATTGCCCTGTTAATGGGATTGCTCTACGGACCGCTGGTGGTCCACTGGGTGGATGGCTGGCTGAATAAATCCATTAGCATTCAGCACGAATATTTCAGCCACGGCCTGATTGGGCTACCCTTTGCCGCCTATATCGTCTGGAGCCATCGCCAGCGCTGGGTCAACCTGACAGATCGACTCCATCCCATCGGACTGGTCCTCGTTGGCCTGGCCGCAGGGCTTTACCTTAGCGGCCTCCAAGACTGGATGAGTCTCTCTCTGCCGATTATGCTGGCCGGCCTGTGCCTGTGTTTTAAGGGCCTGGCCGGACTGAGGCTACAGGCGTTCCCGCTGGTGCTAACGGCCCTGGCGACGCCTACCCAGCTGCCTTACCTGATTGAGCCCTACGTGCTACCTCTGCAGCACTTCATTGCTGTAGTAGCTGGCTTCTTACTGGCCCAGACCGGCACCAGCGTCGAGGTGCAGCAGATTTATCTATTCGTCAACGGTCAGACGGTCGAGGTGGCTCCCCACTGTGCGGGCCTGAAAATGCTCTTTACCAGTCTCTATGTGGGTCTGATGCTGATCTACTGGAGCGGTCTGTGGCGATCGCGGCTGCGCACCGGGCTGTTTATCGCTGGCATCGTGACCATCAGCGTTTTCGGAAATATTTTGCGCAACACCCTGCTGAGCTACTTTCATGGCATGGGTCATAACGGCGCCTTTGACTGGCTCCATGAAGGCTGGGGCGGGGATGTCTACTCGGCACTGCTGCTGCTATCGCTGATTGGGCTCCTCAACCTGATCGAGGCCGTTGTTCCTCCCTCTTTGGCCGTCAATCCCGATGTCGTCAAGAGCTCCACATCCCAGTTCTAGAAGCTATTTACGGCTGCAGATTGCTGCAGATGAATGTTCCGATGGGCCAATGGCAACCTAAACCCAGCTTTAAAGCCGCATTGGTGCTTACCCTGTCGGCGATCGCGGCCCTGGTGTTGACACCCCACTGGGTGGCTGGCCAGTGGCCCTGGAGCCAGTCCCTACAAGCCCCTGGGCTTGATCGCATCCAGGCCCTGACCACAGACAGCCTGTCCCTACCTGGCTGGGCCGTCAGCAGCACCCAGGCCGTTTCCATCAATAATCAAACCTGGAACCTGAGCGAATACGAGCAGGTCAACAGTGACAGTCCGGGCAGCGGCGAAATCAATCGGATCGCTCTGCTGCTGATGCCTCAAGCCTGGCATGACGTGCAGCCTACGGTTGAATGGATCGATCTACAGGGGGCCCAAAATTGGCGCATTGCCCATGGCAGAACGCTGACCTTTACGGCCGGTGGCAGCCAGGTGCGGGCCCGTTACTTTCAGGCCCGCACCGACGCCCAAACCTTTGCCATCCTGCAGTGGTATGCCTGGCCCGGCGGCGGTGACTTTGCCCCTAGCCGCTGGTTTTGGGCCGACCAGCTAAGCCAGTGGCAATCAGGCCAGCGCACCCCCTGGGTGGCCGTATCCCTGCTGCTGCCCATCCCCCCTCTGGCGGACATCACCGCCCACCGAGAAACCGCTACCCAGCTGGGTGAAGCCATCCAAACGGCTCTGCTGACGACAGCGCTGACGGGAGAAAGGCCAGCCCCTTGATTTGGACAATCCCCCCAGGACTCCCTAAAATGGAGCGGGTTAGCGATCACCGTTGAGAACCATTCTGTCCAGGCGGTGATGCGGCAGTGAATGGGGCACAGGCAGGGTGGTGCATCTTGGTCAGTTGGCGTATGTCAGCCGCCAACGTATTATCAATGGCTACATCACCCCGGATAGTTTCCACATCTCTTGCAGTTAGGCCTATGCTCTCAGCGACGCGGAATTCCATTGTCAGCTTCCTAACTCCCAGTCCCTCCGGATGTGCCTGCGTGGGCAGCGTCATCAACGGGCTAATCTTTTTCGGCATTTTGGTGACAGGGACGGCGATCGCCCAGGAGCAACCCTCCCTCAGTGAGCCCCTTCAGCTACCCGAGGCCGACATTCCAGCTTCGCCATCTGCCCCTAGCCCGGATCTGCTGCAGCGCATCTTAGGTAATCCAACTACTGCCAGTCCAGCCACCGCCAACTTTGAGGATTATCGCCTGGGCCCAGGGGACAGTATCTTCATCAACGTGCAGCGGTTTCCAGATCTGAGCCTGCAAGCCACCCTCGATATTCAGGGCCAGATCATCGTTCCCATTGAGGGGGCGATCAGCCTAGGGGATCGCACCCTGGAAGAAGCCCGTCAGACTCTACTGGGGGTATATAGCCAGTATGTCTACCTCAGACCCGATGACGTGGCCGTAACCCTGACGGCCCAGCGGACGGTCGCGGTGACCATCGTGGGAGAAGTTACCCGTCCCGGCTTCTATCCCCTGGCCTCACCGGATGTCTCAGCGGCCCTCCTAACGGCGGGCGGATCGACCTTAATGGCCGATCTACGGCAAATTCAAATCCAGAGGACGGCTCGGGATACAGTGCTCGAAGAAACCGTCGATCTGTTTACCCCGTTGAAAGAAGGCCAGGCCCTCCCCGATATTCGTCTCCAGGATGGGGACGTGATTACAATTCCCCGACTCGACGCCACTCGCCTCGATGAGTACGATCGCGACCTGGTGGCCACCTCAACCCTGGCCCAGCCAGAAATTACGGTGCGGGTCCTGAACTATGCCACGGGCATTCGCGGCAACCAGGGAAATTTAGGAGCCATTTCCCTGCGCAATGGTAGCCGCTTTATCGATGCGCTCACCCAGGTCAATATCAACCCTGACCGCACCGACTTGAGAAACGTGGCGGTGGTGCGATTTAATCCAGAACTAGGGGAAGCCGATACGATTCGAGTTAATGCGGCGGCGGCCCTAAATGGCGATATCACTCAAAATGTGCCCCTCCAGAACAACGACGTGATTATCCTGGATCGCAATACCATTGCTCAAATCACCTATGCCCTCAGCACTTTTACCCAGCCTTTCCGGGACATTCTAGGATTCTTACTCTTCTTCGACTCCATCGCGGAGGCATCGGACGATCTTTTCCGACCCTAATCGCCCGCATCCGGGTGGCAAGGCTGGACATCTAGTCAGCATCTATCCGTTTCTTATATTTCTGTTCTCCTAGCTGGTCTCCTCGATAAGCCCATGGCCTCTCCGACTGTTAAGCGCTACCTACTCGCCTTAGATCGCTACAAGTGGGCGGCTCTGACGAGCTTCCTAGGAATTTTAGGGGTGTCAACGGTTATTGCCCTCCAACCCCCTCCCCAGCCCCAGTACCGTTCCCAGGGGGTGCTTGTCCAAAACTTTCCCCTGGTAGCCTTTACAGCCACGGGGACAGAGGTTCAGCAGCGGGGCCAGGGGATTATTTCTGAAGAATTTTTACTCTCAGACGTACTACTCCAGCAGGTGACCCAGGAGCTCGAACGGCAGGGGATTCTGGTAGAGCCCCAGACCATTCGCAATCGCACTGAGATCACGGTAGAAAGCGACGACCAGGGAGAAATTCGCAGGGTTTTGGTCACCCTAACCTGGCCAGAGCGGGAGGTTGCCCAGGCGGTCTTGGGCCTGATGTTCGAAGGCATGGTAGAGCTTAGCCGGGTCACCAACCGGGCCAGACTGGTCGCCATCATTGACGCGCTGAATGAACGCTTGCCAGCCATCGAAGGAGAGCTGCGAGAGGCCGAGCAAACTCTGGAAACCTATGATCGCCAGGAGGGACCAGCGATTCAGGCGGCGATCGATGGCAGCCTCCTGGGCGAAATTTCAGGGGCTCAACAGCAGTGGCGGCAAAATCAAATTCTCCTGGCTGGGATACAGGCTGAAATCAACGCCATCAGGGCCCGCCTGGGTATGTCCCCGGATCAGGCCTACATTTCGTCGGCCCTCAGTGCCGATCCGATTATTGCCGAGCTGCGATCGCAGATTTTGCAGGCCGAAACCCAGCTATTACTACTCTCGGATGAACTGCGTCCGGCCCATCCCACCATCCAGCAGCTCCAGAATGACCTCCAAGGCTACAACCTTTTGCTCCGGCAGCGGGCCCAGGAGGTGATCGGCAGCGGCAGCCTGGTAAACCTGCCTACAGGGGAGCAAATTCGTCAAAACAGCGCCCTCGATCCGGCCAGAGCCCAGCTAGCGAATCAGCTGACCAGCTTAGAAACCCAGCGCAACACCCTGATTCAGCAGCAAAACATTTTGCGCCAGGCGGAGGGCCAGCTGCGCCAGGAATATGCCCGACTCCCCAACAAGCAGCTAGAGCGCGCCCGCATCGCCCAGCAGGTCGCCCAGCGGCGGGCCCTTTATGACCAGGTGCAGGCCAAGCGCATTGACGCCCAGGCCGCCGAGGCAGAGACCGTCCCCAGCCTGACCGTCGCCGAACCGCCGAATACCAGCCTGATTCAGCAGGATGCTCAAAATCCGCTGGCGGTGATGGCCGTGGGCGGGCTATTAGGCATCGTTGTCGGGGGAGTCGGGGTGGTCTTACTG
>PYEQ01000301.1 GCA_003017785.1 filamentous cyanobacterium CCP5
GATACTATTCCTATCCATCTCTATCAAGCGATCCCCAGAATAAGATAAGCTTATGAATAAGAATACATTATCGATCCCCAAAAAGATAGGATAGGAAAGAAACGGGGATCAGCGATCGCAAAATCCCGCAGAATAGAACAGAATCCCGGAAAGCATGCAGGGCAAGGGTTTCAAGCGTCGCTTCATTCCCCACTTCTTCCGTAAGCGATAAGCCAACCACATCTTTATCCCTAAAATCGTTGAAAATAAGCATCGAAAGATAAGAATATTCTATTCATTTTTATTTATATTTCTTTTTTGTCGAACAAGAACACAGGGATCAGCGATCGCAGAGCAAATGAGTATGCCCCATAATCCCTGAAAGCCAAGTGCAGCAAGGCTCTTGAAGGATTAGCCATGCTTATCGCAATGAGAGATCGCACCTTTTAACTCATCCCCCTGCATGGGATTAGATAAGATAGAATAGATAAGATAACGAGGTCTTGTCTCGCCACTAGCCGCTATTAACCCCAGAAAATCTATGACTCTTTCTCCCACAAAACTCCGTGACCTCTTCGGCAGTATCGTTGGCATCTTCGAGTACCGGGACGATGACCACAACGGAGGATTGAACCCCTACATCGCTCTAGTGACGAGGAACGATGCCGGAGAACATTTCACCACCATCGTCTACTCTGACCCCGAAGCAAATGGCCCTGGATGGCTGCACACCTCTCCCGGTACCTGCCTCGGTCAACACCCCCTAGCTGCGTCCTCATGGCCTCTCAAGCCGCTGTGACGCCTGATAGAGACCGAGGAGCTGGCAGGGGAGCCAGTTCACCGAGCTGAGGCCCATCTGAGAGACGCCCGTCAGCTCGGTGAACTGGGTATCGCTCAAACCCAAAAGGGGCTGCTCAAGCTCGCCTACGATCGCATCTCCCGCACCTACACGCTCACTCAATTCGATGGCTCTGGAATTGTGCTGGCGGCGGGGAGAAAGGCAGTCGTCAAGACCCAGTTGGTTCAACTCTACACCATCGATTAGACAGCATCGGGGAACGCCCTATCGATACCCGTGCCGGTGCGATCGCGGATGGGCTGTCTTTGATTTGGGCGATCGCGTTGCTGGCCTCTTCTACAGGGCGGCTGAACAGCCTGCTCCTGGCTGCTCAATAGGTGGCTGTGGTGGCAACGTATTGGGGCTAAGCCTGGGAACCGGTGACGGGCGATCACCTGCCTCAAGCACTCTGTTCAGGCCCAGGCCCAAAGCGATCGCGTCTTGCTCAAATCCCCTCTCGCAATCACACCCATTCCAACGGTGGCCCGACCGCCTCAGAATACCTCATCTGGCACAGCTAAAGGTGGTAGCAGACTACGATGAAGGCCCACCCCGGCGCTGGCCGCGCAGCTTCACCACTGGCACAGGCAGCAAATAGGCTCCAACGCACCCAGGGGATAGCGATCGCGCCCAGTTCCTGTAGCCATTAGTGTCGGGTGGCAGAAGACATGGAAAACGACAAACGTGATGTGGGGACTCTCCCTTCAGGGTGGGCACGCGGGCGATCGCTTTCGCTACGCTAGGCTTGCCATTAGGTGAATTTGGAAGTGAACAGCTTGATTGAAGAGGCTTACGCCCAGGAAGACTGGGACGACATGACGGCACAGCAGCAGCGGGATCAGCGCGTTGAAGAATTACAGGGCCAGGGCTATCACTGCACCTGCCTCACTCTATACCGCGTCAATGATGGGATGCCGGTCTACTGGTTCAGTGCGGAGATTCCCAGTCGGTTAGAACCGTCCTCTGAGAAGCCGTCTAAGCCTCCTGTCTCTAAGGGCAAGCCTCGGCGACGGGTATCGAATACTGAGCCTCGGCGGGTGCCTCAGTTTGAGACGAGGTAATGGTGGTGGTTAGTTGACGTAGACAGCTTCATTCCAGTTAGGAATCCCCAGGTAGTCGCGGGCGATCGCTTTGAGGACCCCGTCTTTGTCCTGGACGCTCCGGTTATGGCGGGAACCGATCAGGTAACGTTCATGGATTTCGTCGATCTCAGATTGCTTTGCCTCCATCACGTCTTTGATGGCCGGTAGGTAGCTGGCTCCCACCAGCACGGCCAAACTGCGGACGGAGGGGAATGAGATCCGTAGGCGCAAATCCGATCGCTCCTGGGCCGTGTTCCACTTGATGATGGCATCGATCACGTCGGCTATTTTGTCCGTAGTGTCGGGACGGGACGGGGGGCGATCTTGTTTGGGTTCTGCTTGGGTGATCACGCTTTGAGTCGGCTCCTGTGGTTTGGTCGGGGTGGGCTTGGAGGCAGGCGCAGTCCTGGGGCCACCCCCGAGGAGTTCCTGGATGGCACTCAGTTGCGATCGCGTGGCCTCTAGGTCGGCTTTGAGTTCGGCATTGCGGGCCTCTAGTTGGGCGTTGCACTCCTGGAGGGCGGTGAGTTCTTCGGTATTAGCTGGCGGCGCAGGGGTGGCAGGGAGGTGGGCTTGTTCGAGGTCGCGAATCTGTTGTCTGAGGCTTTCAATTTCCTGGGTGAACCAGTTGATGGCCTGAGCGACTTCGCTGACGGTTTTTGTTTCTTGTCGTTCGGCCTGTTCGACTTTGGCTTCCAAGGTTTCCACCAGGGCATGAAGTACATCGGCGGTGGAGCCGGTGACGCCGATGTCGGCCATTAGTTCGGTGATGCGCTCTAGATCGTCGGCGTAGACGCTGGGGCGTTTCAGGTTGGGTTTGGCGGGGCCGGGGTCGGGCATGGGGGGTTCCTCAATGACGGGCAGTGCTTGGCGGTGATATTTGGGTCGGTGGAAGGGTTCGATGATGTCTAAACCTGGGAGTTGGTTTAGTTTGATGCCCAGGCGTCCGTCTCGATTGCCCTGGCCGTTTCCGATCGCGTAGTCGTCATAGTTAGAGCGGGCGGCGTAGTTGGGTAGTTTCTGACCGTCCTGGGTGAGGGTGAAGTGGCCTTGAATTTCGGCTTTGTACTGGTGTTCTGGGACGGATGGCGGACAGTACCAGTGGGCGGCGATGGTGGCGTAGACGGCTCTGAAGATGTGGGTGTAAAGGGTGTCTTTATCAGTTCTAGTGGGTACCAGGTCGCTGAAGTGGATCTCGCACTGGTGGGCGATCTGACTGCTGTAGAGTTGGTTCACTTTCTGTTTGGCTTGCCGATCTGATATGCCCTGGTGCCGCAGGTCTTCGATTCGCAGTCCGCTCTGGAGGCGGTGGATGGCATCGAGGACACTCTGGGCGGGGGCGAGGGTGGGGATTTCGAGGGTGATGCGTTGGGTGGCCTGCTTCTTTGCCATCTGGCTGAAGTTTAGGCTCCAGGGGGTTTTGAGGGTGAAGCTGGAAAGCAGGATTTCGCTGATCCGGCGTCCAATCAGAACGGCTAAGCCTGCACCGACTTCTGACCATTCAGAGGATTGAATCAGTTCGGTGGCGCGGTGGGCGATCGCTTCGGCTGCCTCGCTGGTGATGTAGCGGGTTCGGCGATCTGCGATGCGTTCCCGTTGTTGGTCGTTCAGGATCCGGTACTGTTCGGTCGAGAGGGAAATCAGGGCGATTGCTGGGTGGTCGGGGTCGAAGACTTTCAGGGCTTGGACAACGTTGGAGCGGTAGTTCTTTTGCTGGGCAGGGGTACTCAGGCGGCGCGAGGCAAATTCGGATTCCAGTTCATCCGCAAAGGCTTCCGCGCTCAGGTGCCCGGACTCCAGTTCACCCAGATAAAACCGCATGAACTCTCGCAGCCATTGGGTGCTGCCACACGCGATCGCTAAATCTAGTAAAGAACCCTTTATCGTTACTTTCTTCCCTATCTTCTCGACTCCAATTCTATCGGAAAATATGAGGGCGTCAAGATAAATACGGGGATAGTGTGTTTTGTCGTGCGGTTGCAGAGGAGTGACACGACGAAAAGAGGGCTGTAGTAAAAAAATGCCCCCGGAGGGTCGTCTCCAGGGGCCAGGTGTCGTGTGGGGTGAGAAGGAACAGGAGGAACGCTTTAGCGGCTGTAGCGGATGCCGCGATAGGTCAATTCTTCGGAGGGGTGGCTGCGGTGGGCTATCTGCTGCTGTTTGATGTGGGTGCGGCGACCCAGGAAGGTGACGGTAGCTTCGGTTTCAATGGTATCGATCTCAGGGGTAGGCGCTTCGTAAGATTGACCGAGAAAAGATAGTCGCATCAGGGGCTCCTTGGGGTGGGTGGCTCTGATGATGGAAACAGCTCAAATGCAGCCGATTCCTGGATCATTCTGGTGTTTGTCGTCAATCGGGGCGGTGACGGGGCTCACCGCTAGGGGCAGGGAAAATCCTCTGAGGGATAAAAACAAGGCTCTTTGAATAATTTCCCCTGACAACTATTCTGAAGTTCCTAAGCCCTGTTTTAGATCAGCAACTACCACTCAGTTGAACTATTTTCATACCAGTTACTGGACAATTTTTTAGATGTCATCGATATCAACTTTGGCGATATTCGCCCCCCTGAGATTGGCATTGGTAAGAACGGCGTTAAGTAGGATGGCCTGATCTAAATTAGATCCCACCAGATTAGCCCCGGTGAGGTTAGCCCAGCTCAGGTCCGCCCCTAGCAGGCTGGTATGGTTCAAATTTGCGCCAGATAAATCAGCATTTTTGAGGCAAGCCGAACTCAAAACAATACCGGCCAAATTTGCCCTGGCCAGAGATGTGCCGCTGCAGTCGGCTCCGCTCAAATTTGCGGCACTAAGGTTTGCGCCGTTGAGAATGGTGTTTGCCAGATTGGCCTCGCCCAATTTTGCGCCACCCAGATTGGCCCCAATCAGCTCTGCTCCACTCAAGTTGGCGGACTGCAGATTTGCCCCACTGAGGTTAACGGCAATCAGGGTGGCCCGACTGAGATCAGCTCCGGTCAGATCAGCTCCACTGAGATTGGCTCCAATCAGGGTGGCCTGGCTGAGCTGAATCCCAGATAGTTCTGCCCGAAAAAGGTTGGCTCCAGTCAGTTCAGCTTTGGGAAACTGGCGTTCTCCAGCAGCATAGCGTTTAAGCAGTTCGGCGATATCCATAGCGGTTGCTTACCTTACGCAACAATGGGCAGCTAACGTTTGGCGATTCCCTGTATCTCTCCCTCAGGCAAAGTTGCCCCGGTTAGGTTGGCCTCTCGCAGGTTCGTGCGGGTCAGATTCGCCTGGCTGAGGTTGGCATTTTGTAAGTCAGCCCCGTAGAGATTTGCCCCTCGCAGATCGGCCTGGTGCAGATTAGCGTTGGTCAAATTAGCCCCGGCTAGAATTGCCCCCTGCAGGGTAGCGGCGGAGAGATTGCTGTTCGTCAGGAGGGTTCCTGTGAGCACCGCTTCGCAGAGATTCGCCCGGCTGAGATTTGCCCCCTGCAGATTCGCCCCGCTTAAGTTCGCCATGACCAGGGTGGCACTTTGCAGATCAGCTTCCCTCAGGTCAGCCATGACCAGAAAGGCCCCGCTTAAATTGGCCCCCTCGAGGATACTCCCGAACAAGTTGGCCCGAATTAAATTAATACTGCTTAACTTGGTGGCAGATAAATCCAGACCGCTCAGATTGGCCTTACTAAAATCTCGCCCACCGGCAGCATAATTGCGCAGTAGCTCATCCTTTTCCATAGCATTTACCTCTGTGCTTCATTGCCGGGAAGCAGCGAGCTTTCTAGCAGGAAAGAAAGAACTTATTCAGCTAAAGTCACGCTGCTACCAGCCTGAAACCTCAGGCTTGCAGAGGACAAGCACTAAGACTTGTAATCTTTTTGTCTGAGTACAATTACTCTATCGTAGGATCAAATCAAGCGGTCTAAAACGTCAACAAAGTCAATACAGAGACGAGCAATCTATCCCTGATGAGATGGCGTTGAATTAAGGCTGGTGGGCACAGCCAAACCTAGGGTAAATCAAGGACTTTGCTCATCTGCAAGGGTTAGTTGCAGCAACCGTATCTGTTGAATGTCGCATCATCCCTCACGGGAGGTTGACGCTATGGTTGATATTCTGCGCCCCCCATCTAAAGCACGTCACTGGATTGTAGGAACGGCGGCGGTTTTGGTACTGGGTACCGCTAGTACTGCTTTGATGGTTTATCAGATTCGAGATCGCACCTCATCCCCGCCGCCCCCGGTAGAG
>PYEQ01000302.1 GCA_003017785.1 filamentous cyanobacterium CCP5
TCGTCGACTAGTCGAGACAGAATCATCCAGCCATAGCCTCCCTCCTGGCGATCCTGGGGCTTGGGAGGACTGTACTGATTGAGGTCATAGCCGTCCCCTTGGTCCCAAATTTCTAGGGAAACCAGATCCTCTAACACCTCTAGCCGCAGCTTGACCGGGAGGCAGGATTTACCTTTGTGGGCATGGCGCACGGCGTTGGAGAAGCCCTCTGCTAAGGCCAGTCGCAGGCGTTGAATGACCTGAGGACGACCGCTCAGGCGATTCAGCTCCAGGTTTAGGCAGCCCAGCAGCCACTGCTCTACGACAGAAAGAAACTGGATGTCGCTGGGGATGAGCAGTTCTGTTTTCACTGCTGCACCTCCAGGGACAGTACGGTTTGATCATCCTCCTGTTCTGGGCTGCCTAGGGCCTGGATTTCTGCCAACAGCCAGTCCAGATCAAGGTGGGCAGGCTGCCGCTGGAGAATCCGCCATAGCCCTGCTTGCTGTAGCAAGCTGTTTTGGCGATCGCGGATGACCGTCGCTTCCGTTAAACCATCGCTGGTGAGCAGCAGGGTATCCCCTGGGACCAGATCCACCGCTCCGGCGGGGGCAGACCAGACGGGCAAGATTCCCAGGGGAACACCACGGGTTTCCAGGTAGGTAGGCTGAGCCTGCTGGGGGCTTGACCACACCAGGGGCAGAATGTGCCCAGCATTGGCATAAACCAGCTTGCCGGTGGCGGGAGTGTAGCGGGCCAGCACCAGGGTAATAAAGCAGTTATTACTGACCAGGTCGGCGGATAGAGACTGATTTAGGCGCTGCATCACCACCTCAGGGGAGGGCGGATGGTGGGACAGTTCCTGGCGCAGCACGGCGATCGCGCTAGCCATAAACAGCGCCGCGGGAATCCCTTTTCCGGCCACATCACCCACTGCCAGCCAGACATCTCCCGAGGTCGCAAACACTTCAAAAAAGTCTCCCCCGACTTCTCGGGCTGGACGACATCGGGCTTGGAGGCGAACCCCTTCGACGGCGGGCCAGTTTTGCCGCAGCAGGTTAGTTTGCACCTGTCGGGCCACTTCCAGCTCTGAGCGCATCTGGCGGCTCTGCTCCTGCACCTGCTGGTGAAGTTTGGCCTGGGCGATCGCTAAGGCTACCTGCTCAGCAATGCTGCCGACCAGTTCAGGCACGTCGCGGCCCCATTTCGGCTGCTGCATCCGGTACAGAGAAATAACCGCCAGACACTGTTGCTGGTGCAGCAAAATCACGGTGATCGCGGCGATGGAACTACCTTCTAGATTCAAGGTTTCAATCACAAAGGGTCGCTCTGGTAAGGCTTCCTCGCTGCGTTTTAAGTGGTGCTGGTTCAGGACCGCGAGGAGTGCTGCAGAGGGGGGCACCGAAGTCGGAGCAGCCGCAAACAGCGCCGGTCCCTCGGCGGTTGGGGGATTAATCCCCCAGGGACACAGCACCCCATAATCGGCCTTAAAGGCCTGGGTCAGGGTACTGACCACCGTTTGCAGGGTGCTTTCGTAGTTCAACGACTCACGCACGGCACTGAGCACATCATTGACCAGGGATTCTCTCCGCAAAGCTCGGGTTAAAACCCGGGTCCGCTGCTTCACCACCCGGTAGGTTTCTGCCGCTTGAACAACCACCTCTTTCAGCTTTTGGGGGTTCCACGGTTTGGTGATGTACTTGAACACCTGGCCAGAGTTGATGGCCTCCACCAAATCTTCCACATCGGTGTAGCCCGTTAGCACGATCCGAATTGTGTCGGGGAAGCGTTCTACAGTGCGGCTGAGAAACTCGGTGCCGTTCATGCGAGGCATCCGCTGGTCAGAGATGATCACCGCAATGTCTCCCAGCTGATCGAGTAGCTTCAGGGCCTCAAACCCGCTAGTCGCCTGATAAACCTTAAAATCGCGACGAAATGTCCGATAGAGCAGATCGAGGTTGTCTGGCTCATCGTCCACGATCATCAGGGCGAGTTTATCGCTGGCATCTAGACTCATGGAGCTCCTAATCTTCAGCCTTTACTCAATTTGCGCAGTTAAGCGGTCTGGTCCGGAATGGAGTGATTTTTCCAGGGGTATGACCCCGTTTGGTCGGCTCAAAGAGGGAATCAAACTGGGGATGCTCAGGGTGCCATGGACTGGCCAGGGTAATTCAAGACAAACCTAACATTCCCAGGCTGATGGAATTGTTGGTATGGCTGGGGTCACTGGCTCAGATCCGCCTGGTCTAGCCCCCTCAACAGGAGCACAGCCATATTTTCTCTGGGACTGCTTATTCACGGGCCATTTTACGGTTTACCCTAAGGGGTGAACTGCCCAGGGCATCATCGCCTCGTCGGGGTTCAGCCTGTGATTTGGCGATCGCCGTTTGGCCATCAATCTTATACATCGCCAGGGAAACAGCCCCTCTAAGCAGCCATTCTCAGCAAACTGGAGCACAAGCCCATGGTTCAACTCAAACAACAGGGATGGTGGCGACGGAGATGGTGGCTGGGTTTGCTGGGTATCGGCCTGTGCCCTGCTGCGGCCGCCCAGGTACCCGCAGCCAGTTCCCTGCCAGTCGCCCTCTGTCTTAACGATTGGAATCGAGCCATTGTCCTGATCGGACCCCTGATCGCAGCAGAAACCATTACGCCCGCTCGGCGGCAAGCCCTGGTGGAATACCGTCAGCGCCTCGTTAGCATGCGAGACCAGCGGGTTAGGGCTGTAAATCTACCTGGCTGCGAGACCGTGCTGTCCAGATATTTAGCGCTCCAGCCCGATTCCCCTTCTTCCCCGCTGGATTGGGAGGGGGCGATCGCGCAGGGGGATCTCGTGACCATTGAAGTGGACGTTACTGAGGTCTATTCAGGCTCCCTCTACACCGACGACGACTCTCAACTCTTTCTGTTCGACAGCCAGGGAACGCTGCTGGTTGAGAACGATGATTTCACGGGCCTCCAGTCTACGATTTCGGACTTCGAACTGCCCTTTACCGATCGCTACTATGTCGCCGTTACCACCTATAACAACGACCCAGTTTTAGATGGCGATCGCCGCATTACTGACTGGTCGGGCAACGGCGGCAGCGACATCGACTTCACAATCGTCGTAACTGGGTTAACGCCAGTCGATCAGCTGGCTTTGCCTGAATAGGAAAGGCCGCTTCTGGCTGATTTTCTAGCGTATTGCCTGAGTCGGCAAGGTTGGGGTCAACGCAATTGCTAGAACCTCCAGAACCGGTGCGTAAATTCACTTCGGTCACCTTCTGCTCCATGATGTTTATAGAGTTGCCTAAAACGTCAAATATATTGATCCCCGATTGAGGATCGGGGATCCAGTCATCAACTTGATCTTGCAGGATACCTTTTAGATCTTCGTAGCGATTGGATAGGGATTCGAAAGCACCTGAGCTGGTTTGGCGTTCAGAATTATTGCTTTGTGCAGACGAATCTGAGTTTTCTGAAGAATTAGATGCACTCTCTGCATTTGCACCAGAATCTTCCCGGCGAGGGGAGCTTTTTGTTTTGGGCTCTTTATTTAGATTCACCGCAATAATCGTTTCTGCTCCCATCGCTTTTACCGTGCTAACAGGAACAGGATTAACAACGCCGCCATCGACTAAATAAAGATGTTCTGCGCGCTTGCAGGGAGCAAACACCCCAGGCATGGAAATACTCGCCCTGACAGCGTCCACCATCAGACCAGACTGGATAACGGCTTCTTCTTTGAGTAGGAAATTGGTCGCTACACATTGAAATGGAATCGTTGCCTCTTCCAAGGTTTTGTCCGATAGATACTGGCGAATGAAATCGTGGATGCGATCGCCATCGATGAGCCCAGAACCCGGAAAAGAAATATCAAGCAGTCCCGTTAATTCTTTCAGGGTGACTTCTTCAGCAAATGCCTCCAGCCTTTCCAGGGAACCCGCCACGTAAACGGCCCCCACCAAAGCACCGATACTGGTACCGGCAACGCAGCTGATGTCAATATCGGCTTCCTCTAAGGCGCGAATTACGCCGACGTGGGCCCACCCCCTGGCGCCGCCGCCGCCAAGGGCTAATCCAACTGATGGTTTCATAGATAAATCTCGGGTGAGCGGCAGGTTGAGATCTGGCATTAAGCGGGTCGCGGGTGATTCCGAGGTGACTTTCTGTAACTATATGGACATTATCCAGCAGCATCTAACGCTGCTGCGTACCGGTCAGGCCATTCTCAAGCCGATTTACAACCATTCCAGCGGCGAGTTTGATCCACCCGAGTACATTGAACCCCGCAAGTTTGTCATCGTTGAGGGACTCCTGGGCTATTACACCCGGGCTTCTCGGGAAGCCTACGATGTCAAGGTATATCTGGCCCCGCCGGAGTCGCTGCGATCGAGCTGGAAGGTTAAGCGCGACACGCGTAAGCGGGGCTATGACCCCGAACAGGTGCTCGAACAGATTCGCGCCCGGGAGCCGGACTCAGAGGCGTTCATTCGACCCCAGCGGCAGTGGGCCGACGTGGTGGTCACCTTTTATCCCCCTGAGAGCGGCGATGCCGGGGCAGACGATTTGCTGCTCAACGCCCGTCTGGTGCTGCGCCCTACCATTCCCCATCCCGACTTTACCCACCTACTGGATGCCCAGGGCTCCCACCTAGGAGATGCGATTCGTCTGGATCTGGACCGCGATATGGGCAAGCCCGTGGACGTACTGGAAATCGACGGCCATGCCACCGAGCAGCAGGTGCAGGAGCTTGAGCGGGTTCTCTGCGGTGAAGTGCCCTACCTGGGGCAGTTTTGCAGCCTAGAGGGAAACGCCGACCTTGGTAAGATCACCGGCACCACCGGCGAAATTCTGCAAAGCTATCCCCTTGCCCTAACCCAGCTGTTGATTACGTACCACATGCTGAAGGCCGCCAAGATTCATGCTTAAGGAATAGATAGCCTGCATCTAGCGTTTGTGTACTATCATCGAGGCGCAGAACGCTAGATGCAGGTTCGCCTATGAGCGCCGACTATCAACCTTCCCTGCTCTCCGATCGCGATCAGCGGGCCTCAGATTTATCTTGGGCCTACAACCACACGGCTGCCACGGCCATGGCTGCGGCCGAACTGCAGCAGTGGAAGCAGCGACTGCACCGCTTTCAGCAAACGGTGGCTAGCACCCCAGCAGCCTGTCAAGGCAGCCTGTTTGCCACAGAAATTCCCCTCTCGGAGTCCATCGACCCGTTTAATCTGCCCCAGCGCAATGCCGAATTCTGGCGCGGTCAGTTTCAAGATACCGGCGTGCCTGCCCTGTA
>PYEQ01000303.1 GCA_003017785.1 filamentous cyanobacterium CCP5
GACCTGACCGGAGCTACGGTTTCGGATGAGCAGCTAGCCATGGCCCGTACCAACTGGTCGACCGTTTATCCTGACGGCAAGCGCGGTTTACTCTAGTCTGAGTTTCTAGTCAAACGGCAACCCCGCTCTAGGTTCGCTAGCCTGGTGAAGCTGAGCCAACCGGCGATCGCCATGAAAAAACTGATCTGGATAGGATTGATCGTTGCTGGACTGGGCGCCTGTGGGCGATCTACGCCCACCGGATCCGGGGAACCGGCGTCCCCCAACGGAGCTACCGCCGCCGATAGCCGAAACCATTCGCCTCAGGCCGCAGCCAGTCCGGCCAGGGAAATCGCTACCGTCCCCTTAACCGCTGAACCCATTCAAATTTCCCTTGCAGATCTGCCAGAGCCCTATGCTTCTGAGAGTGCTAGCCAGTCGCCCCAGGTGGTGCCGGTGCCGGATAATCCCCAACTGCAGGCACCAGAAGGATTTACGGTTAACGTGTTTGCCGAAGAGCTAGATGCCCCTCGCTGGTTGGCCCTAACCCCCAGTGGGGAGGTGCTGGTGACCGAAACCCGAGCTAACCGCATCCGCCTGCTAAAAGACACCGATGGCGACGGAACTGCTGACCAAGTTCAGACCTTTGCCACCACCGATAACGGTCTCGATATCCCCTTTGGCATGGCATTCACGGAGGGAGCGTTCTATCTGGGAAACTCCGACGAGGTGCGCCGCTACGACTATACATCCGGCCAAAATCAACTATCTGGCACTGGCGCTCAGATCGCTACGCTGCCTGGCGGCGGCTACCGTCAGCACTGGACTCGGAATGTGGTTGTCTCTCCCGATGGCCAAACGCTCTACGTGTCCATCGGCTCTCGCTCCAACGCCAGCGAAGAACCCCTGCCCCGGGCTTCGGTACAGGTGATGGATCTCGATGGGTCTAATCAGCAAACCTATGCCTACGGCCTGCGTAATCCGGTGGGGCTGGATTTTCATCCGATTACCGGATCCCTGTACACCACCGTCAACGAGCGGGATGGCATTGGTGACGATCTGGTGCCCGACTATCTAACCCGAATTCAGGCCGGAGAGTTTTACGGCTGGCCCTACGCCTATCTGCAGCCCGACTGGCTCGATCCACGCCTGGTGAGCAATGGCCAGAGCCTCAAGCCGGATTTGGCGGCCCAGACGCGAACCCCAGACGTACTGTTTCAGGCCCATTCGGCGGCTCTGGGACTGCAGTTCTACACTGGCGATACGTTCCCAGAACGCTACCAGAATGGAGCTTTTGTCGCTTTTCGCGGCTCTTGGAACCGCAGCCAGGGGACTGGCTACAAGCTAGTGTTTGTGCCCTTCGGAGACGACCATCGTCCGGTGGGAAGCTATGAAGATTTCGTCACCGGCTTCCTCATCGACCCGGCCGGGCCAACCACCTGGGGCCGCCCGGTGGGAGTGCTGGTAATGCCCGACGGCAGCCTGCTATTTACCGAGGAAATGAACGGTCGGATTTACCGAGTCCAGTACCAAACCCCATAGGGACAAACGCCATTTGCCCCTATGGGGTTTCGGTCTTCTCAGCCTGCATATCGGCGGCGATCGCATCGAGCACCTTAATCGCCAGCCGCTTAGCTTCCAGTTCCCAGCCCCACTTCTGCACGGAAAAGGCCACATAGAAGCCAACCCCAGTAAAGACTAAATCCAGGGGCTGCTTCCAAGAAATTCCCAGCAGCAGTCCAAGTCCACCAATCCCCCAGAAGGGCAGCGCGACTGTTTGGCGATTTTCCTCCACCAGCTTAGCGATGAAGTTGTTGGGAATTTGGGCCGCGATTTCTTCCCGGACAGCCTGCTGCTGCGGGTATGGAACCGCCAGACCGAACTTCGGGCGTAGCTTTTCAATCTTGCGAGCGTCAGTGCTGTACTGGGTCAGCTCATCTTCCGCCATGCGAATGAGATGCTGGGCAGAATCCATAGGTTTTGTGCTAAGAACTCCCTCATTTTAGGGGCCTGTGGGCCCCTAAAAACAGCGGGGGCACGGCATGCCGTGCCCCCAGGTTGCTTGGGCTATCAACCTATAGCTCTAGGCAGGAACAGCGGCGGGAATGTAGCCCATTTCCTCCATTTTGGCGATCACTTTATCCACGCTTTCGTCTAAGGTCTCTTTGTGAGTCTCGCAATTCACATCGGGGTTGAGGGGGGGCTCATAGGGGTCGTCGATGCCGGTAAAGCCCTTGATTTCGCCAGCGCGAGCTTTTTTGTATAGGCCCTTCACGTCCCGCTCTTCGCACACCTCTACGGGGGCACTCGCATAGACTTCGATGAAGTCGTCAATGCGATCGCGCACTTCTTCGCGAATCTCCCGGTAGGGTGAAATGGCTGACACTAACACAATCACCCCGTTACGGGTGAGCAAATGGGAGACAAAGCCAATGCGTCGGATATTTTCGTCCCGATCTTCCTTGCTAAATCCTAAGCCTTTAGTCAGGTTAGTCCGCACAATGTCGCCGTCAAGCACTTCTAGCTTGAAGTGACGACTGCGGAGACGATCCTCTAGGGCCCGAACGATGGTGGACTTTCCAGAACCACTTAGCCCTGTGAACCAGATAGTTACGCCGCGCTGTTCCATAAATCAGCTTCTCCTTATTGGTTAATGGTTACGCATAACTGCGAACTCTACCGAAACAGCTCCTTTTAGGAAGACCGATCAGAAAGACCGAGGAGGTTAATTCTGCACTTAACAGTGAATCGGTAAAGCTAAACGGTGTTTTAGAATCAAATCTCTATCAGGCTAGTCTGCCCTCTACCCAAATCTCAGTCTGTCTATCGGCAACGCCGAAAACATTATTCCGATGTTAAGAGTTTCTAAATATTACAGGCCCTTGTCGGGGTTGCCAAATCTCACGGCACCGGGGTGGCGATGGTTTCAGTCGGTTCCGTTGGCGATCGCAGGCGCTGGCGACGTTCGGCCATCAGCTTGGGACGCAGGTAGAGGTTTTCCAAAAGCACCGCCCCACCAGCAATCCAAGGGGGAACGATCAGCGCCCCAATAATGCCGAGGACCTGGGTGCCCCCCAGCACCGCTAGCAGCTGATAGAGGGGATGGACGCCCACGGACGAGCCCACCAGCAAAGGATCTAGGATATAGGTTTCGAGGTTTTGAATAATCACGTAGAGCAGAACGACCCAGAGGAAGGTGACGCCCCCCTGGGGAATCGCCACCACCAGGGCCGGAATTGCCCCCAGAATAGGCCCCAAGAAGGGAATCAGGTTAGTGACGCCGGCGATCGCCCCCAACCCCAGGGCAAAGTCTCCCAGGCCTAAAGCGCTGAGGGAGACGGTAATCGCAATGGACAAAATAAAGGACACCAGCAGCCGTCCCCGGATATAGCTGCCAATCCGGTTGCTCACCGGCATCACCTGGGCGGCAAGGCGCTCATCCCAGGGCTGAGGCAGCAGCCGAGCCAGATTATTGACTAGGGTTTTGCTGTCCGCCACCATGTAGCCGGAGAGAAACAAGGACAAAATCAGGCTCAACACTCCGCCTAAAATCCCTGTAGTTACTCCGTAGGAGCGAATTAGCAGCTGCTGGCTAGAGCGAATCGCCCAGCGGGTCAGCCCCTGAATGTCAAGGATTTGATTGAGCAGGTCAGTTGCCAGTTCTGGTCGAGAGTCGTTGAAATTAATCGCCCAGTTTTCGACCACGTCATAGATATTTTTAAGGGAGATCGGTACCTGCCGCACCAGTCGCTGAATCTGCTCAAAAACTGTTGGCCCGGCCAGTAGACCAACCCCTACCGCCGTTGCCAGCAAACTAATGTAGATCAACACCACCGCCAGCCAGCGAGGTATCCGATAGCGTTCGGCCCAGTCCACCACAGGGGCAATGGAGGAGGCCAGCACCACCGAAATCAGCAGCAGCAAAATCAGGCTGCGCAGCTGCCACAGCAATAGCAGCAGCGGCACTACTAGGAGCAGGAGTAGCGCCGTGCCCAAGGACAGGGAAATCTTCTGCTCTGAGGCTTTCTTCAACAGGTCTGGCTGTTCCATAGCCCTCGAAAAATATTCAGGCATTCCACCCTATTACCGTCAGTTTAAGAGCGACTGCCTGTTTTAGCTCAGTCGCTGGTTGGCTAGGTATAGCGATCGCCTGGTTGGCTAACAACCCCGGCATCGGCACAGGCTGACTTCCCGTATGGGCGCAACTTTCAGTGACCAGCCAATACAGCGGCTTAGCTCCCTATTGTGCCGTATCTGTCTGGTTTACACCTGCCTAACGCCGTGGCTGCTCTCAAGTAGCTACAGCCTTCGACGTCCAGGCTGAAGCCCAGACTAAAGGGTAAACGTAAAGTCATTCACCACCATGCCCGGCACCCACATGGCCCCCAGGTCGCGGCCACCATAGGTGCCCACCTCAGGGATGCAGGCTACCTGATCGGTGAGATCAACTAAACAATCGCCGAAACAGCGGTAGAGGCTCTCGTCAAATCGGAGGTTTTCGATGGGAGCAACGATTTCACCGCCTTCAACCCAGAAGCAGGCATAGCGAGTCATCCCGGTGACGCAGGCCTGGGGTCGATCGCTCCAGTTCAGATAGTGCAGGTTAGACAGGTACAGGCCGGTATCTAGCTGCTTGAGCACATCAGCCTCTGGCAGGGTGCCAGGGGAAAGCTCGGGCGATCGCAAAGTCTCTCGACGGCTAGCGTAGTTTGACCCGATGCCATATTCCTTGGCTGTGCGAGAACTGATTAAGGTGTTTACTAGCTCCCCCGCCTGAATCAGCGGCAGCTCGGCAGGGGCCACTTCTCCCCAGCCGTTGAACCGGGGCACGGCTCCCCGCTGGAAGTTTTCCCCCAGGTAAAACTTGGCAGACCAGCGCTGCTCTCCCTGCTGGAGGGCTCGGAGGGCCCCCCCGGACCGTCGTAGGGCCGCCTCGCTGATGCCTCCCCAGGAGAGCATGCTGACTAAATCCGCCACGGCCGCCGGGGCCAAATACGTGCGATAGCGCCCCCGAGGCACCGCCTTGGCAGGGTGCTGCATCTGGGCCAAGAAGACCTTGTTCGCCGCCAGCTGCTGGCGGTAGTCGGTATCGCTCCAATGGTGACCAGCAACGCCCCCCTTCACCGCCTTACCATCTGGGGTGAAGAGGGAATAGTCGAGGGTAAAAGTGTCGGTTTCAAACCAGTGGCGAGCCCCAGCCGAGTCGGCATAGGCGCGAATGGACCGTCCCCCGGCATAGAGACCGGCAAAGTCCAGGTCGCCCAGGGGGCTCAGCACCGCCTCGGCAGCGGCGGTAGCCTCTAACAGCTGCCCCGGAAACTGCTCTCGGCTGGTTGCACCAGCCTGGGGTACCACCTGATAAGGGTCTGGGGGGAGCTGAGGCAGTTCGGCCCGAGCCTCCGCTAGGGCATCTGCCAGGGTAGGCCAGTCTATGGCTTTGTCCCCCGTGAAGGGAAGGCTGCGATCGCAGCCTCGCCCTGCCGCCATCAGGGTCAGGTGCAGAGTACCATCGCTGACCTGGCCGCTCTGACGCACTCGGCCCCGGTTGAAGCGGATGAACTGGCTGGTTTCTGCCCCTAACTGGAGCAGCGCTGATTCCTGGGGCAATATCTGGGCCATCAGGGCCTCGCTCAGCTGGTTAAACGTCAGCTCCCAATCCATTAGCGGCCTCCCCCAAACACTTCGACATTCTCAAAGGCGCAGACCGGAGCCCCGTGGCCGACCCGCATGATCTGGTTGGGTTCACCCTTACCACAAAAAGGAGTGCCGTAGATTTCCCAGGTGTGGCCATCTCCCACCTGGGACAGGCTGTGCCAGAAGCTGGGGGTAGTGGCCCGATAGTTGGGATTGCGCACCACCCGAGTAAGTTCGCCATTCTCAATCAGCCGACCGTACTCGCAGCCAAACTGAAACTTGTAGCGCTGGTCGTCGATGGACCAGGAGCGATTGGTTTCCATAAACACCCCCCGCTCAATCTGGCCGATCAGCTCGTTAAAAGGGGTATCCCCCGGTTCCAGGTTAATGTTGCCCATGCGATCGATGGCGGGTCGGTTCCAGGAGGATGCCCGGGCGCAGGCCACCCCCGGCACCCCCAGGCGAGCCTGACTTTCT
>PYEQ01000304.1 GCA_003017785.1 filamentous cyanobacterium CCP5
TCCCTACACTACTCAATCTCGGAGAGATCAATGTCTATTTACGTCGGAAACTTATCCTATGACGTTACTCAAGAGGATCTTGAGCAAACGTTTGCGGAATACGGAACTGTCAGCCGCGTTCATATGCCTACCGACCGCGAAACTGGACGCTTCAGGGGCTTTGCGTTTGTCGAAATGCAAGCCGAAGCCGAAGAAAATGCGGCCATCGAAGCGCTTGATGGCGCTGAATGGATGGGGCGCGATCTGAAGGTCAACAAAGCTAAGCCTCGCGAAGATCGTGGCGGTGGCGGCGGCGGTGGTCGTCGTAATGGTGGCGGTGGTGGTGGCCGTCGCTATTAAGCTTTAAGCACACTAGCCGGGTCTGAAATAGTTAAGATCTGTAGAAGGTCCCATCTGATCCTTTTAGGGTTGGGGACCTTCGAGTGCTGGTGTGATTGCGCTGAGCGTTAGATCGACGGCGCTGCTACGGTGCATTCATGCATCATGGCTCTAATCGCAACGGTGCTCTAATGCGAAAATCGTGAGAAACAGGAGGAATGAAAGTTATGGCTCAGGTAGTCCTGGGAGAAAACGAAGGAATTGAATCTGCGCTGCGTCGCTTTAAGCGGCAGGTGTCGAAGGCCGGTATTTTTCAAGACATGAAAAAGAAGCGGCATTTTGAAACCCCCGCCGAAAAAGAGAAGCGTAAGGCTGTAGCCAAGCATCGTCAGCGCAAGCGTCGT
Source organism: filamentous cyanobacterium CCP5 (assembly GCA_003017785.1). GTDB lineage: Bacteria > Cyanobacteriota > Cyanobacteriia > Phormidesmidales > Phormidesmidaceae > CCP5. Next base: position 723 of record PYEQ01000304.1, read on the forward strand.
TCATCTCGTTAGATGGAAAGATCCCATCGGGGCAATATTCCGACCATCACATTTCTCATTCAGGAATTATTCAGGAGAGAACGTTTTGAATATCCGCGAACTCGTGAGTCGGTATGAAGTCGGGCAGAGAAATTTTAGCGAGCTAAATCTCATGGCCGCTAAGCTCAGGAATGCCAATCTCAGCCGGGCTAATTTTCAAAAGGCTAGTTTGACTGGTGCCAATCTCAGCCACGCCAATCTGTGTGGAGTCAATTTTCGCTCCGCGTCCGTGAATAAGGTTAATTTCAGCGATGCTAATTTGACCGGGGCTGATTTTACCGGTGCTCGTCTCGATGGGGCAAATTTTACCAACGCCAATTTGACCGGCGCTAATTTTTCTGACACGGATCTAACCGGAGTAGATTTAAGTCAGGCCAACGTCAATCGGGTCAAAATGCCCTCCGTTTAGTTGAACTGAGAAGATTCAGCTTAAACATCGTAATCGCCCGATCCTGGAGTTCAGGATTGGGCTTTTTTAGGTTCTGCCTGGGTGAACCAGTCATGACTGCTACCTTGGATTGGGGGCACAATGGAAACTACTGCGATCGCCCCCAGTCAGCAATATTCCAGGTGGTCAGGTCCCAGGGGGTTAGCTCAACCCCCGACAACCGGTTGCTGACCCCCGACACATCTGCCCTGTGGACAATCGGCAGGACTGCGGCAGCCTCGATCAGCAGATCGTTCATCTGAATGAAAAGCTGCTCCCGCGCAGCCGGATTTAGCTCCCGCGTAGACTGCTGCCAGAGGGCGTCGTATTCAGGGTTACAGTGGCGAGAATAGTTTTGCTTCGACCAGTTGTTGCTTTTCTGAGTGATCTCGTCGCAGGTATAGGTCTTCATGTAGGCACCGGGATCGGGGTTGGTGTTGCCGGTGGTAAACATCTGAATATCGGCGTTGAAGCGCTCCACGGTTTCGGTGTTAGCCGGATCGCCAGAAAAGTAAACGCTGGCGTCGGTCACTTTTAGCTCCACGGCAATGCCAAGTTCCTCCAGGGTTTGCTTGACGATTTCCTGGGTCTTTTGTCGCAGGGGATTGACTGAGGTTTGAAACACCAGCTCCATTTCCACCCCGCCTTTGTCGCGGGTGCCATTGTCGTTACTATCGACCCAGCCCGCCTCATCGAGCAGGGCGGCGGCCGCTTCCGGATCAAATTCGTAGTCTTCGTTGGGCGATTTAAAGTTTTCTGGGGCCACCAGAAAATGGGTCGTGGCCCGGCCGGTGGGGCCGTAGAGCTGCTCGGCAATGGTGTCGCGATCGATCACTAAATTCAACGCCTGCCGCACCTGGGGATCGCTCAAGAAGGGATGGGGAAACTCCACGCTAGAGGTTTCTCCGTCCGCGGTGGCCTGATCAGGGTCGGTGAAATTAATGATGATACGCTCCACCAGGGATCCGAAATTGGCGACAATTTCTCCCTGCCCGCTGGATGAGAGCTGCTCTAAGACCGGGGCTTCCACCTGCAGGTTGTAGGCGTAGTCCACGTCGCCGGTTTGCAGCACCGCCCGCGCCGCCGAGGCCGCATCGCCGCCCCCCTTTAGGTCTACCTGGCTAAAGGCCAGATTTTCGGCGTCCCGGTAGTTGGGATTGGGCTCATAGGTGACGCGATCGCCCGGCACAAACTCGGTTACTCGATAGGGACCAGTGCCTACCGGCATCAGGTTGGCGGGGGCTTCGCGACCGTTGGCGCCGTTGTAGTCAGCAAACATGTGGCGGGGCAGAATCATCCCCTCGGTGCCGGTGAATACCAGATACCAGGCTGGATTGGGTTCTTTGAAGGTGACTTGAACGGTGGTGTCGTCCAGGGCTTCTACGGACGCGATGACCTCATAGGTGCCTGCCGAGGTAGTGCCCACCTCTGGATTGGCGATGAACCCATAGGTGAAGGCGACATCCTCAGCGGTAAAAGGGGTTCCGTCCGACCAGAGGAGGCCGTCCTTCAGTTTCCAGGTGACGCTGGTGCCGTCTGCCGCCACGCCGCCGTTCTCTACGGTGGGTTCTTCTGCCGCCAAAGCCAGCACCATTTCCCCGGCGCTATTGAAGCTGGCCAGGGGTTCCAGGGTAATCCGGCTGGCCTCAGCATCTTTGAAGCCGCTGGAAAAGTGGGGATTGAGAATGGTGGGGGCCTGCCAGTACAGCAGCCGCAGGGTATCATCTGGGGCAGCGCTATCCGCCGTCGGGGCGCTGGCGGTATCAGTCGGGGTTGGCCGACAGCCCGGTGCTAGCAGCAAACAAAGGGGAACTGCCCACAGCCAAACTTTGCCCATGCCGGATTTTCCTTTTGTGCGATCGCTTTGCCCTAATGTAGCGGTTAGTTTCCCTGTGGAGTAAGCGAACTTCACCCGGTTGCCTGATCCTCAACGCTGACGTAGGTTCGGCGATCGCCGGTTCGATAGATTCGTTTGGCCTGCCGAGGATAGTCGCAGATGTCGTACTCCAGATGCAGGCCACCGGCCAGATAAACCAGGTCTGCGGTGAACGGATTGCGCATGGCGTGGGGCAGCCCACCCGCTACGAACCCCATAAAGTCGCCAGCCCCGACTTCAACGGTTTGATTGCCAATCTCGGCCAGTCCTCGCCCGGAAAGAATATAGAGAAATTCTTCTTCGATCTGATGGGTATGAAACTCGGTGGATTCATCCCCAGGGGCGACCCGTACCAGGTGGAGACCGATGTGCTCAAAGCCGATCCCCTGACCAAGGGATCGGGTATGGCGCACGGCTTTTGGATTGAGGGGATGCACGAATATCTGTTCGGGCATGGCCGCGATCACCTGGGCCGACAGCAGTGGATGGGGATGAGGGCGGGTATTCATGGGGGCTGATATCCAAGAGTAGGGCTGGGCAAATCTTATGATTACTTTGGCCAATCGTCCCTCACAATCGGCACGGTAGTTTGTTTTAGGATTGAGAAGGGCAGCCGCACCGCTGGTTCAGCAGAGTTGAGCGCTGGTTGAGCGGAGTCGAAACCAGCAAGATTTTTGCCACACTGCTGGTTGAGTGGAGTCGAAACCGGCAAGATCTTTTTTGACAACGGGCTATGAAATCAACGATCGCACAACTTAAAACCCGCTTCGAGCAGGCGATGGTGGCAGCCTTTGGAGAAGACCTGGCGGGCACCGATCCGATTCTGGTATCCGCCAGCAACCCCAAGTTTGGCGACTACCAGGCCAACGTGGCCATGTCGCTGACGAAGCGGCTGAAGCAGAACCCCCGGGCGATCGCCACGGCCATTGTCGAAAACCTGGACGTCAGCGACTGCTGCGAACCGCCGGAAATCGCCGGGCCGGGCTTCATCAACCTGCGGCTGCGACCCGACTATCTCGAAGCCCAACTAAAGGTAGTTCAGGGGAGCGATCGCCTCGCCGTTGCCCCCAGCGACCAGCCCCAGAAAGTAATCGTGGATTTCTCCAGTCCCAACATCGCTAAGGAGATGCACGTGGGCCATTTGCGCTCCACCATCATCGGCGACTCGATTTCGCGGGTGCTGGAGTTCATGGGCCACGACGTGCTGCGTCTCAACCACGTCGGCGACTGGGGCACCCAGTTTGGCATGTTAATCACCCATCTGAAAGCAGCCTGCCCGGAAGCTTTGGAGACTGGGGCCAGCGTGGACATTGGCGATCTAGTGACCTTCTATAAGCAGGCCAAGCAGCGGTTTGATGCCGATGAGGATTTCAAGCAGCGATCGCGGGAAGCCGTCGTCGCCCTCCAGTCCGGCGATGAAACCGCCACCCGCGCCTGGAAAGCCCTGTGTGCCCAGTCCCGCCAAGAATTCCAGAAAATCTACGATCGCCTCGACATCGAGATTCAAGAACGGGGGGAATCCTTCTACAACCCGCTGCTGGCGGACGTGGTCAAAGACCTGGAGGATCAGGGCCTGCTGGTAGAAGATCAGGGGGCCAAGGTGGTGTTTGCTGATGGCTTCACCAACAAAGAGGGCGACCCGCTGCCGCTGATTATTCAAAAGTCCGATGGCGGCTACAACTACGCCACCACGGATCTGGCCGCCGTTCGCTACCGCACCACCCAGGACGGGGCCGAACGGATTCTATATGTCGTCGATGCGGGCCAGGGCAACCACTTCGCCCAGGTGTTTCAGGTGGCGGAAAAAGCCGGCTGGGTGCCGGAGGGCGTCGAATTCACCCACGTCCCCTTCGGCGTGGTGCAGGGGGAAGACGGCAAGAAATTCAAAACCCGCTCCGGCGACACCGTGCGACTGAAAGATCTGCTGGATCAGGCCGTGGCGATCGCCCGCGCCGATCTGGAAACCCGCATCGCTAGCGAAAATCGGGACGAATCTCCCGAATTCATTGCCGACGTGGCTGAGAAGGTGGGCATCGGCGCGGTTAAATACGCTGACCTCAGCCAGAACCGCACCAGTAACTACATCTTTAGCTACGACAAGATGCTGGCCCTCCAGGGCAACACCGCCCCCTACATGCTCTACGCCTACGTGCGGGTGCAGGGCATCAGCCGCAAAGGCGGCATCGACTTTGAGCACCTGCCCGCCGAGGCCCGCATTCATCTCGAAGATGACACCGAGTTTGCCCTGGCTCGGCACCTACTTCAGCTCGATCAGGTGGTAGAAGAATTAGCGCATGACCTCTACCCCAACCGTCTCTGCCAGTACTTGTTTGAGCTCAGCCAAAAGTTCAACCAGTTCTACGATCGCTGTTCCGTACTGCAAGCCAATGAACCGCAGCGCACCTCGCGCCTGTTGCTGTGCGATCTCACCGCTAAAACGCTTAAGCTGGGCCTGTCGCTGCTGGGCATTCAGGTGCTAGAACGCATGTAAAACCGTTGTGCACAGCGGCTAAGTTCACCTGACATCCTCCCAAAGACAGGAGACATTCTGTTTTAAACTTGCTTTCCTCAAGATAGGTGCAAAACAGGATTCATAAGGGCATCTATCCTGACGAATATCCAATATCTAAGCGATATATCTAGTGCTTATTTTGCGATTCACATTTGGCGAATAAATCTTCTCTTTAAAGGAACCTCAGAATTCCTTTAAAAGAGTTTTTCAAACTGTCTGAACTAATACTTTCAAAGCTACTTTTATCAAACAATGCAGTAATGCAGCTTTAAGAGATTGTGTACTCTGATACCGATCGTTGGTTAGAGAGGCACGCTGTCGGGAAAGCTAGGGTTGCATCTCGAACCAGTTTTTAAGTTTTTGATTGAAAGTATCACAATGGCCTACGCGGTAGTCGGTCACTACAATGCTGGTCTAATTGGCTTGTCCTTAGGTATTGCAGTGCTAGCGTCGTTTACCACCCTGAGCTTAGGGCGGCAAATTGCGGATATAGAGCGCTACCAGTGGCCC
>PYEQ01000305.1 GCA_003017785.1 filamentous cyanobacterium CCP5
CCGCTCACCTGCTCTGCGACGGCAATCAGGTCTTCGGTGATGACGTTACTGCCCTTGTAGGTGTCGTAGTAGGTGCTGAGGATGTCAAAGAAGGTGTCATCCCCCACTTCTAAGCGCAGGTCATGCAGGGCCAGCGCTCCCCATTCATACACACCGGGATTAAACAGGTCGTCTGCCATCGGTGCTCCCGGCGGCACGAAAAACTCGAAGAAATCTTCGACGAATCCATAGACATCTACCACCCATTCATCCAGAGCGGCCGCTCCCCGCGTTTCCTCAATCCAGAGCCCCTGAGAATAGGTGGCAATGCCTTCGTTTAGCCAGATATCGCTCCAGTCCCCCAGGGCCACGTCGTTGCCAAACCACTGGTGGGAGGCTTCGTGGGCGATGGTTTCTTCCAGGGAAGGACGGCCCAGGTTATTGGTGCCGAAAATTGAGAGGGTCTGGGTTTCTAAGGCGGTGCCGGTGTCAGTATCCATCACCACCGCCCCGTAGACCTCAAACGGGTACGGCCCGAAGAGGCTGGTAAAGAAGTCGATCATCGCCGGCTGCAGGTCGAAAAGATCGAGCTGGTCGTCGGGGATCGCCTCGGCAAAGTAGTTGCGAATGGGTACGCCGGTGGCTGATACGCTGGTTTCGACATTGAAGCCGCTGGTGATGTCCACGGTAGTCAGATAGCTGGCCATCGGGTCGCGGGCTTCGAAGACATAGGTGGTGGTGTCGCCGCTGGTGGTTGTTTGCTCCAGCACCCCGTTCGCCGCCACCTCAAACTCGCTGGGCACGGTGACCCGAAAAGTGTAGGCCGCCCGGTCGAGGGGATGATCATTGACCGGGTAGTAGTTTGCCGCCCCGTCCGGCTCGCTGAGGACAAAGCTGCCCCCGTCGAAGGTGACCCAGCCGGTTGGTACTGGAATGGCGACGGAGGTAATCTGCTCCGGAGAACCGCTGTAAACGACTTCGGTGGTAAAGGTTTCCCCTAAAGCTAGGGGGGTAGCCGGAGTGATCGTCAGTTCTTGCCCGTCGCGGCTGAAGCTGGCCGGTTCGCCGTTGACGGTAAGGCTGTCGATCGCAAACCCGATGAAGTCGAGATTAAAGCTGCTGAGGGCCTGGGTGGCAGTGGCGGCGATCGTCGTCGTACCTACCAGATTGCTGGTGAGCACGTCCGAAATATCGAGGGCGATGTCGTATTTTTGAACGTCGTAGCCGCCGTTGCCAAAATTGGGATAGAGCGAATCCCCTAAACCAGGCTGACCGGGAGTGGGATCGGTGGCTACGGTCGTAGCGGTATCGGCCTGGGAGGGACCAGACTGGCTCCGCTGGGCAATCACTTCAGCGAGAGAAGTTCCAAGACTATTGAGGCTGCAAACAATACACATGCAGTAGAGAGCTCTCGGCTGAGACGAGAGAGCGAAGGGATAGTTAAAAGAGCGGGGCTCAGAACCCAGGATGAGCAGCTCGATCAAGCCCTTTTTCAGGCCATCAGCAGCGAGGCTGCCTGAGGGTTTTAGGCTGTGGGAGCAGCTGGCTTTGGATAATGTCAAAGCAGAGTATATGGGGACTGAGAATTAAACCGTTATCTCTGGCAACACAGCTTCACATTCGGATGAGTCGGTGTTTATCAGCTCTAGCCTCGGCTCATCTGTGACAGGTTAAACGCGAGAGCTATTCGTCAGTGCTGCAATGCCTTGTGGTTGAATTCCCAGGATCCCTGGAGTATTCTCAAAATTGCAGAGGGATGGTCTTAGTGCGGGGAAGTGAGAGGCTGCAACCTCCCAAATCCCCTAAGCATCCCCATCTAGGTCAGTAGACGGGAAAGCCTAAGGTCATTCTATGATCGGGCATCCTTGTCACACTCTCCAGGGATGTCTAAGAATCTCCCCTCTGTTTTCCTAGAAAATAAGAGGACAGTACCCATGTTTCATCAATCTGAGAGTGAATCCACCCATCAGCCTGCGAATCAGCCGATTCGATCGATCTCCCTCCCCCCAGCGGATCAAAGCGTTCTGAGGATCTTCATGCTGGGGGATGTGGAGACGCTAAGGCGGATGATCGGCAGACTCGCCACGAACGGTATCGCTGACGCGAATTCCTGGAGCCAACCCCAGGAGACGGGCAGAACCGGAGAGTTTATCACCGTCCACACCAAGCGGATGAGAGCTGACACGGTGTAAGCAATGTAGTTTTACCCCTGCAAAACGAAATCCCCCCTTCCAGGTCGTTCTGAGAGGGGGGATTTTTATGGAAGGTAATAAATTTGGCCATCTAAATCCTCCGGAGCACCGCATTCAAGAATCATGAAAAGATCTTCTATGACCCTCCCAATTGATGCATCTGTGCGAATTTCAATGACTCCTGGCATGGCGAGATTATTGGCTAATCGTTCATAGGCGTAGCGAGTGATTGTGGCAACGTCATGAGTAAGCAAAACGCGTCCTTGAGCAGCGGCCCATGCAAGCACGACCGGATCGTCTTCTCCTGAGAGATCAACATCCTGAACGCGAACAATATCGATAGCTGGATTGCGGCGTAGCAGGCCTCGAATGATTGTATTGTCTAAATTTTCATCGGCTAACAGCTTGATCATGCTTGCCGTTCAATTCTTCGGGCCAGTAAACGATCGCGCAATCCTTGAGGATCAAATCGCGCCTCATTCATTTGGCGAATTTCTTGAGCTTGCTGCTGTCTTTGCTGGAGATAGGCCTCTACGTCCTCTTGGTGGTTTAGGTAGAAGGCAATTGAAGCGTAAACGTCGCCCAGCATTAAAGATGGATAACGCTGAACAATCTCTTCAGCTGTTGAGCCTTGCTTGAATACAGCGACCACAGTATCTAGAGTCACTCGTGTTCCACCAACCCGTACTACTCCATCAGAAGCGACGGCTAAAGGAGCCGGTTCAGCCTTTATGACAAGTGACATAGCACGAAGTTGTAAGGGTACGTATATCTTATCGAAGACAGCACCCCTTCAGATTCAGAACAAGACGGTTAATATGGCTGAATCTCTAATTCACGAGCTGTGATCATAGTGTCGATGCTGATGGGACTGAGGTACTAAAATATTAAGTTTCCCTCGTCAACCCAATTTACAGCGGTCAGCGATCGCACTCCTACCAATAACCTCCGTTCTGTCTGCACCAACGCAATATTAGACTGTCTCGCCGCCTGCTGATTGTGGCATTGACTCGATTAATGCTCTTAGCACTTTGTTGACTGATTCAGGCGTTGTAAAAACCTGAGCCACATCCTCATCTAAAACTACAACCGTTAATTTCTGGGTTTTATGACCAACAGCAAATCGATTGGGTTTCGCCTTTTCGTAATCAAACCGATACTCTGGTGAAAGCTCGTCTCCAAAATCTTGTGTGCGATCAGAGGGCGTTTTGCTCATAATCCTCACGCTCATTGCGAGTAGCTAGACGGGCACTGATGATACGGACGTTACCAGATCGCTCAGTAAAAGCAATTAACAGCAACCGATTTTGCCAGGAGTGACCAATAATGATTTCTCTCTGTTCATCTACAGAATGAGCCTTATCATCAAAGATGACCGCTAGGGGGTTATCGAACACGGTTTTGGCTTCTTCAAAGCTGACACCGTGTTTCTTCGAATTACTAGCGGCTTTCGACTGATCCCACTCAAACTCCACGCTTAGATCATACCTGATTGTTCAGAGAGTGTAGTAGATATTGCCATAGGTTGGGTTAGAGCGCTAGCGAAACTCAACAAATTTAAAGAGTTAAAAAGTTTTTTTTGGAATATTTGAAACAACAATAATGTTAGGTTTCCTTCGTCAACCCAACCTACTGTGATCAGCGATCGTACTAATCACAAACCTTACGCAAGCGCCTTATTGTCAGGAAGGAGCAATTGCTTTTGAAGAAAAATTGTTCGAAGCTTCCAGTAGACTTGCCACTTTTAATCGGACTTCAAAGTTTTTCTGAGTGGCTATACAGGTATTTAAGGGTTCTAGTACTCCTTTGCGAATACTTTCACCAATACTTAGATTCAAGTCTCGATGTCTGAATTTGTAAATCTTACTAGTCATTAATGTCGTAACTGCATATGCAAATTTAAGCTCATGCAAAGTGTCTATATTAGTGATCAGAATTGCCAGTTGCTGAAGCTGTGTTGCCAGCTCATAGCCTTGTTCTTCACTTAGACCATGATCATAATGATGACACATTACTAAGGGAGCTAACCACTGAAGATGTTTAGCTGTGTTTTGAATATTGTGATGCGCTTGCTCAATCGGGGCGAGTAATCGATCTAGTAAAAGCTGTTTGACATACTCATCTCTCAGGCTTGAGTCTTCAATAATTTGCAACTCTTTCATCCGTCGCTCATGTTCTCGGCGATCTTTTGCTCCTAACTCTTCGATGATTGAGTCTAGAAGACCTGCGAGAATGGGAATCGTGGGATAAAAATCAGTCATCATGTTAGTAGCTTTTGATACTGTAAAACCTTACAATATAGAGCCGTAGATTGGGTTAGAGAGCTGGCAAAATCTAATAAATTTGAAGGCCTATCAAGTCTTTTTAGAACACTCTTAGACAACAGTGATGCTGGGGTTCTTCGTCAACTCAACCTCCTGCAACTAGCGCCCGCACTAACCTCTATTGACATCTAAATTACGCATAAAATTAGCAAATAGACGAAGCATTTGCAGATCTTCTTCAGCGAAAGGATCTGGATCAAAATGCATTACATCGTTTCGTAGTTCGCGCACCCGATCCAATTTCTTGATGAAAATTGTTCGATCAACGGGTATTTGAAGGATCTCCCAATATTCAGGCTTTTCAAGTAATCGCAAAAACTCTCCAAAAGTAAGATCTGCAACGGTATTGATAGTGCGATTATCATCATTCGGATTCCGAACTAAAGACAGTTGGTCACCAGTAAACTTGCCATCTATCAGGCGACGAATATAGTTTTCAATCTCGCCAACTACTAGGAATGGTTCAGCCAATTGACGAAACTGTAAACTTAGATCAGTAGTTGTTACTATTCCAGAAATTCTTCGATCCCGTTGGCGAACAAGTACATAACCATGTTTAACGATTAAATCAATAGCTGAAAATAAAGAGGACTCAGAAGGTACTTCTGGTATCACTACTTCCATACAATCTCGAACTCTCTCACAAGGAAGATCAAGAGCTTTACGTTTACCAATAGATTCCCAACTCACTGCTCCTTTTACCTCTCTCTCTCCTTGCATTACAGGAAGTTGCGAGAAGTCATGAAACATCATTAATGTCGTAGCTTCAAGTAACCTTGATTCTGGGGCAACCGTAATAGGAGCATTATTGGCCGATTCTAACTTCCCAATACGAAATGTTGGATCTTTAATGGCTCCAGAAACGTACTCATCTACAACTACTTCTGCTGTAGCGTCTGGCAATTTTATTTCTGAAGTCGCTTTATCTTCTACAGATGAATGCTGCGAGATATCAATATTAGACTGCTCAACAGGGATAATACGAACTTCGGCATCAATGAAAACGTTGGTGAAGTCTGGATCGGTCGTCAATCCTACTTCAGTAAGAGCTCTTTGAATTGAATTAACAACATAAAGCCCTCTTCGTTTAGCTCCAAACCAAGTTAAAAGAGTTCTTACTGTTTCTTGGATTTCACCTCCATTTTCATGTACTTTCCGAGCAATCTCTCGGAGCTTATTTGGAACTATCTGAGCCTCTAGGTCGGCCTCATCTGACGAATAAGCAAGTTCAGATTCTTCTTTAACCCGCTCTGACGGCTGTAGGTCTTCAGAATTATCTCTATAGTCCACTTGATCGTTGATTTGAAAATCGCCCATAATCACTAGGAATTAAGCTATGCAATTAATATTCTCTTTCGCTCAATTTTAAACTATTTTCGCCAAGTCAAAGTTTTCACAAGTTAGCATAGTATAAACGACATTCCGCAGGTTACTAGGGAATAAAAGATTTGGGGTATTCTAAGCTAGAAAGCGGTCCTCCAAAATCACATCCTTATACCAATGCTCTGTAACGCTGCACTTAATAATAACCGTCTAGAAATGAGCGCGTCCTACCCTAAAGACAGGTG
>PYEQ01000306.1 GCA_003017785.1 filamentous cyanobacterium CCP5
TTTGAATGCCCGCAAGGAGCTGAGCAAATGTTGTCGAATCACACCTTGTCGAATCATGAGGAACGGTATGTTCCAAACGTAACCTTTCGGATGCTTTCAGAAGCGGGCTGGGACGATCTTTCGACAGCAACTCTCTTTCGCCACAAAACCGTTGTGGTGTTTGCAGTGCCTGGAGCCTTCACCTACCCGTATTCGCCGATTCAGCTATTGGGCTACAACGAGTATGCCGAGGTATTTCGAGCCAACGGAGTCGATGAGATTTTTTGCATTGCGGTGAATGATCCGTTTTCTCTGGCGTCTTGGGCCCAGGAAGAAGGGGCCAATCAAGTGCGGTTTATTCCAGATGTGCAGGGTGATTTCACCCGCCAGATGGGAATGCTTGTCGACCTTTCTGATAAAGGCATGGGATATCGTTCTCGACGCTATTCCATGCTGGTGAAAGACATGATCGTTGAAAAAATCTTTGTAGAACCCGGTGGCTTTGAATCCATGCCAGTGGTTTCCAATGCCGAGACCCTGTTGAACTATATCAATCCAGCGGCGAAGAAACCTGGGCAAACGGCTGTGCTAATGCACATGTGGCGAACAATCCTCTCGACCCAGGAAAAGCGGTGATAGAAAGAGCGTCCCACCCTATCAGCAGGAGGCATGGCTGGATGGGGCTATTGCTGGGAAGGACCTAAGGGGGAGCCCCTTGAAGAGCCATTCCAGTAATCATCCGACAAGCCCTCCAGACCTTGGCAGAGGCATTACAAATTGTGAAGGCGACTCATTTTAGAGGCCCAAAAGCACAGGTAGTTGATGTAGGCTTACGCTAAAAGAAGTCATAACGAGTATGACTTGGCGCCCGTACTGTAAGGGCTTCAGTGTGAGGACGGGTGGCTGTTACCTCTAACAGGAAGGAAATTATGACGAGTAGCCAAATGAGATGTCCGTTCCCCATGAGTGGGAAGCTAATGGAAATCTGGCGGGCCGTGAGGTCTGTTCTGGGATCGAGTGGCGAAGAAAATATTGCCAGCCCTGTGCTGCACTCCACGACCTCCAGTGCTATCAGCAGCGCCAGTGCCGCCAACGGTGCCGCTAGTGCCTGCCCCTTTATGGGCACCCCCCAGGCATTCGCAGCGGGCGGGGGCACCACAAACCAGGACTGGTGGCCGAATCGGTTAAACCTGAGCGTTCTCCACCAGCATCCGCCCAAGGCTAATCCCCTGGGGGAAGCTTTCGACTACGCTGAAGAATTTAAGAGCCTAGACCTGGCAGCCTTGCGGGCCGACATTTTCGAGCTGATGACCACCTCCCAGGACTGGTGGCCCGCTGACTATGGCCACTATGGTCCCCTCTTTATTCGGATGGCCTGGCACAGTGCTGGCACCTATCGCATTGGTGATGGTCGCGGCGGCGCGGGCACTGGCAACCAGCGGTTTGCCCCCCTCAATAGCTGGCCTGACAATGCCAACCTCGACAAGGCCCGCATGTTGCTGTGGCCCATCAAGCAAAAGTACGGCAAGAAAATCTCCTGGGCTGACCTGATGGTTTTTGCCGGTAATTGTGCCCTGGAGTCCATGGGCTTCAAGACATTAGGCTTCGCCGGAGGCCGCGAGGATATTTGGGAGCCAGAAGAAGATATCTACTGGGGCTCTGAGACTACCTGGCATGGGACTGCGAACTATAGCGACAAGCGCTACAGCGGCGATCGCGTGCTGGAAAATCCCCTCGCTGCCGTGCGCATGGGCCTGATCTACGTGAACCCGGAAGGCCCGAACGGTGAGCCCGATCCGGTGGGTTCTGGACGGGACGTTCGCGAGACCTTCGGGCGCATGGCCATGAATGACGAGGAAACCGTCGCCCTCACCGCCGGTGGCCACACCTTCGGTAAATGCCATGGCGCCGGTGATGCCTCCCACGTCGGTCCTGAGCCGGAGGGGGCAACCATCGTGGATCAGGGCCTGGGCTGGAAGAGCACCTTTAAATCCGGCGTTGGCGTCGATGCCATCACCAGCGGCATCGAAGGAGCCTGGACCCCCACCCCCACCCAGTGGGACAACAGCTATCTCGAAACCCTGTTCAAATATGACTGGGAAGTGGTGAAAAGCCCGGCCGGTGCCTGGCAGTGGATACCTAAGGGTGGTGCCGGGTCTGATACAGTGCCGGACGCCCACGATCCATCCAAGCGGCACGCTCCGATCATGACCACGGCGGATATGTCCATGAAGATGGACCCGATCTACGAGCCGATCGCCCGGCGCTACCACGACAACCCCGATGAGTTTGCCGAGCAGTTTGCCAAAGCCTGGTTTAAGCTCACCCACCGCGACATGGGCCCCAAGGCGCGCTATCTTGGCCCCGAAGTTCCCCAAGAAGACTTCCTGTGGCAAGACCCCATTCCTCCAGTCGATCATGAACTGGTGAATGATCAGGACGTTGCGGCCCTTAAGGACAAGATTTTGGCTTCCGGCCTGTCGGTCTCTGAGCTGGTGTCAACCGCCTGGGCATCGGCAGTCACCTACCGCGATTCCGACAAGCGGGGGGGCGCAAACGGAGCCCGGATTCGTCTGGCACCCCAGAAGGATTGGGAGGTTAACCAGCCGGAGCAGCTGGCCAAGGTGCTGCAAACCCTAGAGGGCATCCAGCAGGAGTTCAACGGCTCCCAGTCGGGTGGTAAGAAAGTTTCCCTGGCGGATCTGATTGTGCTGGCAGGATGTGCCGGTATTGAAAAAGCGGCGAAGGATGCCGGGCATAGCGTCACGGTATCCTTCACGCCAGGCCGCACGGATGCATCCCAGGAGCAAACCGATGGGGAGTCCTTCGCCTACCTGGAGCCCAAGATCGATGGCTTCCGCAACTACAGCCAAGGCGAACACCACGTTTCTACAGAAGAGATGCTGGTAGATCGAGCCCAGCTAATGACCCTGAGCGCTCCGGAGATGACGGTGCTCGTTGGCGGTCTGCGGGTGCTGGGGGCCAATTATGGCGGGTCCCAGCACGGGGTCTTTACCGATCGCCCCGGCACTCTCACCAACGACTTCTTCGTCAACCTGCTCGATTTTGGCACCACCTGGCAGGCGGTTTCGGATCAAGACCAGGAGTTCGAGGGCCGCGATCGCCATACCGGCGACCTCAAGTGGACCGGCACCCGAGTTGACCTGATCTTTGGGTCCAACTCCCAGCTGCGCGCCCTGGCAGAAGTCTATGGCTGTTTCGACGCCCAAGCAAAGTTCGTCCACGACTTTGTGGCGGCGTGGGACAAGGTAATGAACCTCGATCGCTTCGACCGCGCCTAAGCCGAGTCAAAACGCCTGCGGGGGTTGCCCAGCGTCGCCTTAACCAATGACCAAATAATTGCGGTCGAGGCAAGGTAGCTCCTCAGCAGGCCCAGAAGCAGACTCAGGCAGCCGCGACAAAGGCTGTCACCTGAGTTACCACTCCTGCCCGGTGAGGCGATCGTTGCGTACGAGAAAGCGCCCATCGATTCGAAGGGCCAGGGGATCGCCCGAGATGGGCGGCTGGCCCTCCGCCGGGGGGCGTTGAGCGTGAATATGCAGGTGCGGCTCGGTGCTAGCGCCGGAATTGCCGACCTCACCCAGGCGATCGCCAGTGGTCAAGACATCCCCCGGCGCCACGCTGATGCTGCCCTGTCGCATATGCGCAAACACAATGTGGGCTCCCTCGCAGCGCAGGATCACATGGTTGCCGAGGCGGTTGACCAGATCCTCTTTCGGCACACGCAAGTCTGGCATGCTGTTCTCGACCGCAATCACCCTGCCATTACACGGTGCGTGTAGTTGGGCACCGAAGATTGCATATGCGGCCGGGTCCGCTGAGCGCCAACCACTTGCCCGCAGCCCCCAGGGCCCGAGACCGGAGAAATCCACAGCATAGGACTGCCCGCGCCACGGCCGGAAGCGCTGGACACTGGTGTCCAGCGTGCGCATGTGACCATTTATCAGCATATTCGACCCGCCATGACCGACAATATACTGGCCCGGGCCAAAGGGATTTGCAATGTCGATGACTGGAACCGGCGGTAAGAAGCGCCCAGCCAACGCTCGCGCCCCGTACCAACCGCCGATCGCAAGCAGGCAGAGCGACAGAAGAGTGGCCACCCAACTCCAGGCACCTACGGGAACCAGCGGCCGCGTCGACCATCTCCTGCCCACCGCAAACGCAACGCCGGTAGCCAGCCAAAGTGCTCCGTAGAGCCACGGCAGCCACCATGCCGGCAAGGCCCATTGGGATACCTGCGCGAGGGCAAACAGAAATGCGCCAATCCCAATTGCCTGGGAAAGGAACCCGAGAAGGCTTTCGGCAGGCAATAGCGCGAACCAAAGGATCAGGGCCAGCGGCAGTGCAATCTGGACGGCGATGATTAGGGCGATCATTTTGTCTGCAGTCCTTGAAAACTGAGTCCAGTTCAATAGCAGTTTGGCACAGCAGCCAAAGCCCTCTCGAGGTACGAGGCCGACCAAGCTGATGTGCAACCGTAGAGTAACCTTGGTTGAAACCCCAGACCGTAAGCATTGCGCAAACTGCCGTCAGTCTCAAGACAGGCCTAAGCACGGCTCAACGGTGAAGTTGTCCGGCGGTAGAACCCTTTCCACCTCTTACCAACACTGTCGCTCCACCGCACCAGGGTGATTAATAAGAACCGCTCGAGTGCAGGTCTCTGCGCGACGGGTGCTAATCGAGTTAGCCGCTGTTTGCCCCTTGGCTACCGAACTAAAGCAGCTTGCGTGTCAACTCATGGCTCTTTGCCGCAATCTGCACATGCTTTCTCACAAGTTGCGTGCGCTCCTACGCTAAGCCAGCGCATCAGGAATAAAACACTGCCAGCCACACCGAATCCTGGTCTGGGGCCGTCCACTCCACTCGATGGCGCACATAGGCCGGAATATTCAGATAGTCTCCTGGCTTGATTTCAACCGGAGTTGGGCTGCCCTCGAAGGTAATTGCGGCCGCCCCCGAGAGCAAGATCACCCACTCATTCTCGTCCTGTTCGTACCAGAAACCCGGCGGTGAGCTATGACCGTGGGACACGATTCGTTCAATGCGAAGACCGTCTGCCTTGAGCAGGTCGCTCAGAGCCTCCTCTGGTCCGGCTTTTGGCCGGTTGTCAAACAAGTTCTTGGGGTTCACAAGCCAGGTTCTCCCAGGGATAAGGTCAGAGGCTAATCCGTAGTTCACCATAGCGATCAGGCAAGGATTCTTGTCGCTAAGGCAAGCCGGGCTGATGGTAGGTCGTATCAGCCCCCTGGGATTTTGGAACAATCATTACAAGTTTCCTAGACGGCAATTTCCCCCACTAGGATGGAGTTCCTAAATTCCTAACTATTGAGGCAGTGCCGTGGCCAAAGACTTTCTGCGTTCAGCCCAGATCACCCTGACCACCCTGGAAGGGGTACCTGGCCGAACGGTGGTCGAACATTTGGGTCTAGTGCAGGGCAGCACTGTGCGCGCTAAACACATCGGGCGGGACATCGCCGCAGGGCTCAAAAATATCGTCGGTGGAGAACTGCGGGGCTACACAGAACTGTTGCAGGACGCCCGCCAGGAAGCCACCGATCGCATGGTGCAGGAGGCCACGCGGCTGGGGGCTAATGCGGTGGTGAATGTGCGTTTTGCCACATCTTCTTTAACCCAGGGGGCCGCTGAGCTATTTGTCTACGGCACGGCGGTGCGGGTGGAATAGCCGATGGAATTCCTAATTATTATGGCGGTGCTGCTAGGGCTGGGCTTTTTTGTGGGCGGTCACCTGGAGCGCCAGCACTGGGCCTCCATTCGCCTCAGAGAAAGCCAGACCCACGATTTGATCGTGAGTAACATCGGTCGCCTGCCCCCGCCGAATGCGACTGAGGCGCGCATGGTCATAGGCAGCGTGGTGGTGTCTTCGGACTTTTTCAAAACCTTTATTGGCGGCTGGAACCAGGTGTTTGGCGGACGGATTGGCGTATTTGAAGGGCTGTTAAAACGGGCCCGCCGAGAAGCTATCCTGCGGATGAAGGCCGACGCTCGCCGCCTGTCTCTTATACACATCTGACGCTGCCGACGATACCCCCTG
>PYEQ01000307.1 GCA_003017785.1 filamentous cyanobacterium CCP5
CCCGGACTCAGCTTCAGTTCCTGAACCGGCTTCAGCAGCAGGCTTGATTGGAATGGGACTACTTGGACTCAGTTTCCCGAGCCGCAAGAAAAACAAGCGTGCATCCTAGGCAATGTGCGTTTTCACGGTAGGGTAATTTCCGATTTCAAGAATCTTCCTACCTGGAAACTCATCTGTAAATGAGCAATCTGTCTGAAAACCTAGCTGACTACAGAAGCTTCTTGAAGGAGTGGGAACCCTTCAAATGAAAACAGTTCTAGCAATTTCAGGATTAAGTACTTCTGGTGGTGCAAAAAAACATTCGGCAGGACAAACAGGGTATTCTTGGGCGACTTGCCAGCTCTTTAACTGAGAATATTCACTGGCATCTACCGTATCCAAGGGTGTCAATCAGCCTAATCGCTTTGGGAATATGTCTGGGAATCCGTCAAATGGGCTGGCTACAGCCCCTAGAGCTGATTCTGTATGACAGCCTTGTGCAGTTTCAACCCGAGGTCAAATCAGATTCTCGCCTTGTTGTGGTGGGGATTACCGAAGCAGACATAAAAGCATTAAATCAGTGGCCAGTCAGCGACCAAGTGATGGCGCAGGCTTTGGCAAACTTGCAATCTCACAATCCCAAAGTCGTCGGGCTAGACATCTATCGGGATATTCCCCAGGAGCCTGGACACCAAGAACTACTAGCCCAACTGGCGGCAGATAATTTGATTGCGATTGAAACTGTTGGAGGGGCTGAGGCTCCACCGACTGTACCTGCAGACCGCGTGGGGTTTAACGACGTCGTGTTGGATGCCGACGGCTTTGTGCGGCGTAACCTGATGGCTGGGACTCTGGACGGCGAAACCATTTACTCTTTCGCACTGCGGTTGAGCCTTTCATATCTGGACTACTCTACCAATCAAGTCAGGTTTGATGATCAAGAAATCCGTATCGGGACGGCGGTTTTTCAAGCTTTGCATCCGACTGCTGGGAACTACCAGCGTTTAGATAGTGGTGGCCGTCAGGTGATGCTGAAATATCGATCAGCTACGCCCATTGCGCGGCAGCTTTCCCTCTCTCAAGTCCTCGAAGGAGACTTCGAGCCTCAATGGATTGAGGGCAAGGTGGTTTTGATCGGAGCGATCGCCGAAAGCGCCAAAGATAGTTTTCTAACCCCTCCCACTCGACTGAATACTGGCAAGGCGGTCACCCCTGGGGTCGTGCTCCACACCCATATGGTGAGCCAAGTACTTAGCGGTGTCCTGGATAATCAACGCTCGATTTGGTTCTTGCCAGATTGGGCTGAAGCCGCCTGGATGTTGATCTGGGCAGTCGGGGGCGGCTGGGTTAGCTGGCGGGTAAAGCATCCTCTCAAACTGGGAGTCTTCAACCTGGTGGCTGTCTCTGGTCTGCTATTGATCAGCTATGGCAGCTTTCTTCAGGCAGGCTGGCTACCGACCATTGCGCCCCTCAGCAGCTTTGCCCTGAGTCAGGTTCTAGCAATCTCCTATAAGCGGCTCTACGATAGCACCCATGACGTACTGACCGGCCTGATCACCCGAGAGCAGTTTATTCAGCAAACGGCCCGCCTCATTGCCAGCAGTGAAAAGTCTAGGACGCGTTTTGCAGTGCTGTTTGTGTCCTTGAATCAACTCAATATTATTAACGAAAGCCTCGGCTTCAATGCAGGGGATCAAGTCCTGTGCATAGTGGTCAATCGGCTACAAAGAGTGCTTAAAGGTCGAGGGCAGCTGTCCAGGGTTGGGACTGATGAATTTGCCCTATTTATTCCACAGGCCAGAGCGGCCCAGGATATCCAAAACTTTGCGGACCATATAAACCACACAATCAGTCTGCCGTTTGACCTCCGTGGGAAATCCCTGTTTCTTACCTCCAGTATTGGGATTGCCCTAAATCAACCGGGCGAACAGCATCGTCCCGACGACATGCTGCGGGATGCCCAAACGGCGATGTATCGCGCTAAAGCTCAGGGAAAATCGCATTACGAAGTCTTTGCCAT
Source organism: filamentous cyanobacterium CCP5 (assembly GCA_003017785.1). Lineage (GTDB taxonomy): Bacteria > Cyanobacteriota > Cyanobacteriia > Phormidesmidales > Phormidesmidaceae > CCP5. Next base: position 2,000 of record PYEQ01000307.1, read on the forward strand.
TGGCATGCATCAGGAAAAGCTAGTGCGGATGCAGCTAGAGACCGATCTACGCTACGCCATTAATCGTGAGGAGTTCTTTCTGAACTATCAGCCCATTATTTCCCTTGAAACAGGCAAAATTATTGGCTTTGAAGCCCTAGTGCGCTGGCAAAATCCGGAGCGGGGATTGGTTTCTCCGAGCGATTTTATTCCGGTAGCAGAAGAAACAGGCCTGATTGTGTCGATTGGCCACTGGATTTTCAAGAAAGCCTGCGAACAACTTGCTATCTGGCAGGCGCAGTTTCCCGCAACTCCTCTGATGATGAGCATTAACTTGTCGCCAGGGCAGTTTGTTCAACCCAATTTAATGGAACAAATCGGCGAGATTCTTAATAGTTCGAAAATCCGGCCAGATAACATCAAGTTGGAAATAACGGAGAGTATGATGGCCGATAATGTCGAGCGGGCAATTGACGTGCTTTTGCGCCTAAAATCCCTCGGCATAAAACTGGGGATGGACGATTTTGGCACTGGTTATTCATCTCTCAGTTATTTAAGTCGATTCCCCATAGATACACTGAAGATCGACCGCTCATTTGTGAACACTATGCATCAGGTAGGTAGCGATCTAGAAGTGGTTCGAACGATCATCAATCTCGGCCACAATTTAGGCATGAATATTATCGCTGAGGGGGTTGAGTATCAGGTACAGTTCGCGACCCTAGCAGAGCTAGGTTGTGAATATGCTCAGGGGTTTTGGATGTCAAAGCCTCTAAGTTTAGATCTGGCAACTGAGTTGCTTATCGCTGATCCTTCCTGGCGAGAGCAGGGTTGATTTCTCATCATCAATGACTTGTTAGGAAACAAAGATATGCGTTTAATTCGCACCGTTATGATAGCTGTTGTGGTGGCAATATCCATTGCCGGGCCGCTATCGACCCACGGGCTAGCCTCATCTAAGAATGCGCCATCTGACAATCTACCCGGCAGGCGAGTGGGGGCCGGAGTGCGACAGCCCGATAATGCTTGCATGGAGGTTACTCAGACTCAAGTGGCGATTATTCCGGTGAGCAACTTAGGAGTTACCGCCCAGGCCCAGCCGACTCTGCTGTTTTATGTACCGGCGGTAAATCCGGAGCGCACCCTGGAGTTTGTCCTGAGAGACGAAAATGACCAAGAAGTCTATGACAAAACGGTAGCAGCGACCGGGGAAGGCGGCATCATTCGCCTGGACTTGTCTGAGGAAGTCGCTGTTAGCTTAGAGCCAGGGAAAAATTACCAATGGTATTTTTCGGTTATTTGCAATTCTAGTGATCGCTCGCAGGATATCAGCTCCTACGGCTGGATTCGGCGAGTTGATACTGGAGTTGCCGTGTTCAGCTCCCCACCGACCACCGATCTCTTAAGCACTGCCCGCTCCTATGCTGAAGCGGGAATGTGGCTAGATGCCCTGGCCGAACTGGATAGCCTAAGACGCACCCAACCTTCTAATCCTGCAGTATCGAGGCTTTGGGAGGAATGGCTGCTGCTGCCCACCCTGAATCTAGCCTCCGTCACCCAGGCAAATCCAATTTCATCTCCGTTTAATCAACTGATGAGCCGCTCACAAAACTAAAAGAAGGCATAGCGAATGAACAATTAGAGGCAATTTTCCTGCCAGGTGCGTTTGTCCTCTCAGTACAGGGACAAAAGTTGTAACGCCTGATTGAACTCAGTGCGGCGCAGGGGAAGATCGCAGAAGGTGCGCCGCAGAAAGTCACAGCCAGAGCGGAAAAGACTCTTTGCCCTACGCCCATGGGCCTTGAGTGGAATGGGGTGCTGTTGGTGCTGCCAGAGCCCCGTCAACATCGCCCAACAGAACGCTAAGGCGAGCAGTGCCATCAACTTGCTGAGGCGCTCGACATGGCAGAAATGCGTCGATTCGAGGTTAAATCCCCGGGTCTTGAGCGCAGCAAACAGAGTCTCAATGCCCCACCTCTGCCGATAATCGGCGAGTGCTGTCTTCGGGCAACGATTCGTGGCCAGAATCAGCAGTTCACCATCCGCCAAGCGGGTTGCCACGATGTACACTCGACGACCCCAGACCCAGCGTTTGCCCGAGAGGATGCGGTGCTCGCCGACCTTTAAGCTTGCGAAGACGCGCTCGCCTGGCTGACGGGTCTTGCCAGAACGAGCACTAATGGTATCGCTGTGCCGCAGTCTGAGTCGGAAGCGCATGGCCTTTGGCACCATCAAGAAGCTACACCACTCTTTTCCGATAAACTCTCGGTCGCCTGTCAGGCAGTGAATCTCGGCATCGGGAAAGACGCGCTCGAAACGTTCCAGTAGGTCTATGCGCTCATCGCTGTTGCTATTGCCTCGCTTATCGAGCATCGTCCACATCACTGGAAAAGCTATCCCTTCGTGGACAATGCCCAGCATCAGGATATTGAAGTTGATTGAGCCAAAGGACCAATTCGTGCGGTCCAAGCTCAAGGTCCACGGTGGCGGAATCTGGCACCATCCCACCACCGCCCGAGCAATGACATCAAAGTCAAGGTCAAATCCTCAAAAGAAGCGGGTCAATCGTTTATGGTTGGACGCACTCTGCGCCCGACTCGCAAAGACGGTTGCCAGTTTATCCAAGTTCACGGTTTCGACTCGGAACACCGCTACCAGGAACAAGGCGAGAAAGGTGAGTCGGGCACCGTGCCACGGCAGGTGGGGGCGCAAGGCCGCTTGAATTCGGTTAATCTCGTTCATGAGGAGGTCGAAGGTAGGCGTGTGGTAATTCCTAGCTCACCTCCTCGTTCCTCAACTTGTCAAATCCTCGCCGTCTCTAGGCTATAGCTCTCTCCAATCAAGTTTTGTCCTTGTACCTTGGTTTGTCCTGAATGGCAAAGTCTCCAGCCGACGTTAGGGGAATGCCCCTGTCGAGACGGGCGGACAGGTTTGGTTGCTGCCAAACCAAACCCGCCCCAACCCCTAACAACAGGGAAGCATCTACTGGGTTGGAGCCCAGATTCCAGCTATAGCCAGCATCGATAAACGGGACTATCTGCAAAGCTCCCCCAATAGACCTGTTGTGAAACAGGAGAAAATTGGCTAAACCGAAGAAGGTGGCAAAAGTAGAACAAGATGTTGGATTTAGAGCGACTTCAACGGGATGACCGATTGCTACGGGCCTTGACCGGCCTAAATCTCAAGGCCCTCGAAGCCCTCAAACCCGTGTTTGCTCAAGCGTTGGCAGCAGCTCCCGTCCCGCGCCGCAGCAATCAGCCCCGAGAACGATGGGTCGGCGGTGGTCGCAAGCCCCGACTAGCCACGGTCGAAGACAAGTTGATCTACATCCTGTTCTACTTCAAGTGCTATCCCACCATTGACTTAGCGGGTCTGCTGTTCGACCTGGACCGCTCACAGGCAAACCGCTGGATGCATCGTCTGCAACCGGTGCTCGATAGCGGCGTTGGGTCAGCAAATGGCGCTCCCGAAGCGAAAACTAAGCAGTATGGAGGAGTTTGTCGAAGCCTTTCCAGACGTGGGGCGGGTCATCTTGGATGCCACGGAGCGTCCCGTACAACGCGCCCAGGACCAGAAGCAGCAGCAGGAAGACAATTCGGGGAAGAAGAAGCGGCACACCCGTTCTCATTTGGCCCTGGTGGAACCGGAGCGTCAGATCTGCGAAATCTCGAAAAAATGGACAATGCCGATTCGAGATTGGAAGGGTGCCTTGAATCGATTTGCTATTGAGTTTGAAGGCAGATTCCCTCTCTGAGTTTCCTCACCTGACACAAACTACTTTACAAACCCGATTCCATACCTGACACAAAACCTGACACAAACTACTTTACAAACCCAGTTTAGGCGATTCACATCGAGGGCATTGCATAGTGCTGTCCTTCATCTGTCATCTAAGATTACCTTAGAAAATAATCCCAGCAATTAGCAACGCCCTATATCTCCTTCGGTTTTGGCAGCAGAATTGGTCTTATACCAATGCTCTGTAACGCTGCACTTAATAATAACCGTCTAGAAATGAGCGCGTCCTACCCTAAAGACAGGTG
>PYEQ01000308.1 GCA_003017785.1 filamentous cyanobacterium CCP5
GGGCTAATTCCGTCGCGATCAGCGCTTGAGCAGGCGGCTGTTGATCATCAGAGACCGGGGTGAGGGCCGATCGGCGTTCCTGCAGCTGTTGAATCTGCTGCTGAATCTGGCTGGACTTTTCCTGGAGACGCACCTGATTGGTGCGCTGAGGGTCGATCGCAGCCAGTAGAGCCTCAATTTGATGGCGCAGTTCAGTTTGCTGCTGCACCCAGGCCTGGGAGGCGTCGACGATCGCGCTAGTGGCTTCCCGACGCCCATCTAGGGCCTGCTGCTGGCGATCGCGGGCCTGGATGAGCCCTACCAGCTCTTCGGACTGAAGCTGATCGATGTCCTGCTGGAGGGTAGCGATCGCCTGCTGCTCCGCGTGGGCTTCAATTTGGGACTGGCGCAGAGAGACAGCGGCAGTCTCAGCGGCGATTTTGAGGTCCTGTTGCCGCCGCTGGATTTGGCGTAGTTCGGCCTCCTGGGTAGCCAGCTGACTTTGCAAGGCCAGGTGTTCTTCCTCTCCTAGGGCCTTCACCCGGGCATTGAGATGGCTCAGCTCCTGCTCTAAACCAACCATCACCTGCTGGGAAGCTGAGATCACCTCAGCCAGCTGGGCGATTTCCGCAGCACCGTTGCGGAGCTGCTGCTGAAGCTGTCCTATTCGCTGCTGCTGTCCCTGCCAGACCAGCACGGCTTCCCACTGGCGCTTATCCTGTAAAGTTGACCGGAGCTGCTGGTACTTTTCTGCCTTCAGCCGATCCTGGGCCAGCCGTTCGAGCTGCACCTGTAGCTCCCGCTCCACAATGTGAAAGCGCTCTTCTCGGTCTCTGACCACCTCAAGCTTGTCGCGGGCCTGATTGATCTTGCGATCAAAGGCAGCCACTCCTGCTAGCTCATCAATAATTTCTCGACGCTCCCGAGAATTCATCGAAATAATGCTAGTGACGTCCCCCTGGAGAACGACGTTATAGCCTTCGGGATAGACCCGAAACCGCTGCAGCTGATCGTGGAGCTGATTTAGGGTGCAGGGCTCACCGTTGATGTAGTAGTTCGACGTGTAGGTGCCCTGGGTCGTGACCCGCAAGCGTCGGGTGACGCTCCAGTCACGACTAGAAGAAAGGGGCACTACTTTTTTCGGCTCAGCTGCCTCTGGGGCGGTCTTGTGCTGGCTGCCATTGGATTCCGAGGTCGACCCTAGCGCCGCTGCTTCTGGATCGGGCTGAGGAGAATCATCCTCCTCGTCTTGAAGTAGCTCAGCAGGTAAATCCCCAATATCGAAAGTGACCGTGACGATCGCTTCAGCGGTCGAGCGCCGACCCATATGGCTTTGATTGACTAAATCCGGCAGGCGATCGGCCCGCATCCCCTTTGAGCTAGCCAATCCCAGAGCGAATAGCAGGGCATCCAAAATATTGGACTTCCCCGATCCATTTGGGCCTGAGATGACCGTGAAGCCAGGCATAAGCGGAACATGAGCTGTGCCGCCAAAAGACTTAAAGTGAGATAGTTCGACGCTCTTAATGTGCACTGGCAGGCATCAGCTCTTGAGCACGGACAAATGTACTAAAAATAATACCATTGAATCCCAAATTAGGCACAGACGCTTCGTTCGAGAACTCTCGACTGTCTGATGGGGATTGTCTAGTTTGGGCCATTCTATAAAGACAACGCCGCCTAAGTTTAATCGAAAGTATTCCCTTTGCCATCTTTCGCCAACACCTATTCACTGAAACTATCCCAATGCCAGGGACTTGCCCTAAAGTCAGATGGCCGGATACTGACAGTCCCGGGCAATAATGGAGAAGAGACATCATCCCTATCTAGATTTTGTATTCTGCCTCTGCTGCCCTATCTCAGCCCGTCATCCTTGGATTTGATCCGGGACGTCAAAAATGTGGCCTCGCCATCATGGGGCTAGATCGCATCTTGTACCATCAGCAAGTGACCCCCGCCGCAGAGGTGCTAGAGCAAATTCAGACCCTGCGGGAAAAATTTCCAGTGTCCATTGTGGTGATGGGTAATCAAACCAGTGCAGATCACTGGCAGCAGCAGCTGACAGCCCTCACTGATCCTCCCCGCCTGATGCTGGTAGATGAGCGCTACACCAGCCTGGAAGCCCGGAGTCGCTTCTGGGAAATGTATCCCCCTAAGGGATTGATGCGCCTGATACCCGAGTCTCTACGCACAATTCCGCGGCCCATCGACGATATCGTAGCCATCTTGCTGATCGAGCGCTATCTGAATCGGTTGACGGAGTAGGGGATTGGGTGAGGAGTGAGGAGTTAAGAGTGAGATGAGGCGGTGGGCGCTCACGGTTCTCACTCCCTTGCTCCCCATTACCCCATCTCCCTCGCTCTCTACTCCCCTCTCCTAAAGCTTGGCTCGAATCGTAAATGAATAGTCGCCGCCGGGCTCTAGCTGGTAGTCGAAGCGTTCTAAAAAACGACTTAGGGGCTCTTTGATTAGGGCTCGCCCAAGGGACGGTTCGACACGCAGATAGCCGTGGGGAAACCGCCATTGGAACTGCCATTCGTAGCTGCTGGCGCGCACTTCTCCCTCAATCCGGCCTTCCGTCCAGGACTGATGGGTGATACGTACGTAGGCAGTGGTTTGAGCCAAAGGTTTTAGTCAGGTACGCTCCAGGACATTAATGCGGGGGGAAGCAACAGCCTTCGTTTGGCAAGATAGCGTTCCTGCCCCCCATTGGTCTACTAAACAGCGCGCCAATTTTTGGGGTGACGCGGCTGTCGTTGGTATCCTCTGTTCAAGAGCAGGTTAAAACGGTAGCCTAAGGAGAGGTAGGCCCTCAGACCCTTTCAGACTCTCCTGGCGGCGACAGTCGTTTCGCGCAGCGACATGAAAGGCGAGCCGTTTCCCGCAGCTTATGCTGCTGGGTGCGATCGCAGCTGTCAGAGTCCTGCCTTGCGCTCTTAAAACTGATGAAGTCGGTTACTGCACGTGCCCAAAGTCGGCATTATCTTCAATGACATCAAACCCATTGCCTGCCAGGTAGCCAACGCCTGGCAGCAAAAGCTAGCCGCTTTAGGCTACGGTGTGATCATGAGCACCGGGGTTGGTGGGCTATTAGGGTATTCCAGCCCGGAGCGCCCCCTTTGCCACACTCCCATTGAAAGCCTGGTTCCCCCCGAATTTCAGGAGGACATGCTGTTCGCCATGGTTCTAGGGGGAGATGGTACGGTGCTGTCGGCCTTTCGGCAGCTGGCTCCCATTGGCGTGCCTTTACTGACCATCAACACTGGTCACATGGGCTTTCTGACCGAAACCTATCTCAATCAGCTGGCCCAGGCGATCGACCAGGTCCTGGCAGGGGAATACGAAATCGAAGAACGCTCGATGCTCACCGTGCAGCTCTTCAACGGAGAGCAGCTGATCTGGGAAGCCCTTTGCCTCAACGAAATGGTGCTCCATCGAGAACCCCTGACCAGCATGTGTCATTTCGAAGTGGAGGTGGGACGTCACGCCCCGGTGGATATTGCCGCAGACGGCATTATCATTTCCACACCTACCGGCTCTACGGCCTATTCTCTGTCAGCCGGGGGTCCGGTAATCACTCCCGGTGTGTCCGTGACCCAGCTAATTCCCATCTGCCCCCATTCCCTGGCATCGCGGGGCCTGGTTTTTCCTGACCATGAACCGGTCAAAATTCGCTCCGCCAACCCTGACCCCCTGGTGATGACGGTAGATGGCAACGCGGGCTGCTATGTCCTACCCAAAGACTGGGTCAGAACCTGCTGTTCTCCCTACCGCGCCAAGTTTATTCGCCTCAAAGCGCCTGAGTTCTTTAAGGTACTCAGAGAAAAACTGGGCTGGGGACTGCCCCATACTGCTAAGCCAACTTCGGTGGAGCTGCCTTGATCGCCGCGGTATAATCGCGATGTCATTTTTTCCTGACCTAGTGACATAGGCGCTGGCTGAAGTGACTCTAGACGATCATAGGTGATGCGATGGCGGTAGAATCCGATGCTCACGTGGTCTTGATTGAGTCCAACAAGGATCTGGCTGAGCGCATCGGCCACGATTTGCAGGAGGCTGGGTTTGAGGTGGCGATCGCCCATACGGCTGAGGAAGGGCTCGCGGTCATCCGCCAGTCTGCTCCGGCTCTAATTGCCTTAGACCGCATGTTGGAGGGAGAATCTAGCCTGCCCTTCTGCCAGGCAATTCGCCAAAGCGGGGTGCGATCGCCAATCATTTTGATGGTCGCCCGGGATGGTCTGGAAGACCGAGTCAGCTGCCTGGAAGCCGGAGCAGATGACTATTTTCTGAAGCCTTACCGCAGCGATGCCTTTCTGAAAATGCTGCAGTTTTACCTCAAGCCCAGCGTCAACACCGGCGAGACCTTGAGGTTCGGGGAACTTTCCCTGGATTTAGCTCACCGATCAGCTGTCCGCAATGGCCGGGTAATTGACCTGACCATGAAAGAATTTGAGCTGCTGAAATATCTGATGGAGCATCCCCGGGAGGTGATGACCCGAGAGCAAATTTTAGAAAATGTTTGGGGATATGACTTCGTAGGGGAATCAAACGTCATTGAAGTGTACATACGCTACCTGCGACTCAAAATCGATGGCGAAGACGAGAAACGGCTCATTCAAACCGTGCGAGGCGTTGGCTATGTGCTTCGAGAGGGATAAGTCCCTATGGAGAGCTATCGCCCATCCTCTGTCTGACGATAGTAGTCCGGAAATTTTGGGCAAGGTTACAACGTTATGCAGCCAATCCGATGAATCCATTGAAAATTTCATCCCTTCTTGCTAGCCCCTGGCCGATTCGCCCAGGCGGATGGCCCATTGTCCTGGCCCTGGCGCTAGTGCTGTCGGCCACCTCCGCCTGCGTGTCATCTCCCAATGGGGACAGAGGAACAAATGGGGACAGAGGGACATCTGAACCCATGCCGACCCTGTCTACCCCAGCCTCTGCCCAGACTCCCCAAGGCCAGCAGTTGCCCATTACCGCTCAAGCCACCATCGGAGATACAGAGTTTTTCTTAGAGGTGGCTGAAACCCCTAGCCAGCAAGCAATGGGTCTGATGTTTCGGCCGCCGTTGCCGGATGATCGGGGGATGCTATTTCCCTTTGATACACCGCGCCCAGCTAGCTTTTGGATGCGGAACGTGCCGGTCCCCCTCGATATGATTTTTGTTTACAATGACACCGTGCAGGCGATCGCCCATAGCGCTCCCCCCTGCGAATCATTACCTTGCCCGACCTACGGCCCCGGCGATCAACTGGTTGACTATGTGATCGAACTGCGGGGTGGTCGAGCCAAAGAGATTAATTTATCCGTTGGCGATCCGGTGGTCGTTGTGGCCCTGGGAGAGTCCTCCTAAATTGGGTCTACGAGATCTTTAGGATTGTTCTGGGAAGGTACGGGAACCTTCACAAAAATTGGTAACTCCACCCCAGGATCTTTCTGTAGAATCGGGTGAATTAGATGCAGAACTGCAACCGACTCACTGACTGAGTCCCAATAGCTGACTAACCGAGTCCCAATAGCTGACTAACAAGGAGGTATTTACCGAGTGAAGCCTAGTTGCTACTCAAACTTAATTCAGTTTCTTCAGGAGGATCTGGCGATCGCGCCAGCATCCATCGCAGTTGCCCTTAAGCGCTGTGAGCAGGACCCTGGGCCGCTGCCAATGATTTTGTGGCAGTACGGTTTGGTTACCCTTGAGCAACTGGAGCAAATCTATGACTGGATGGAAGCGGCTTAGCCCCCTGAGTTTCTTCGAAACCCCAAAAAAAGGGAGTGGTCACCGCCACTCCCTTTTAGCTTTTAAACAGTATCTAAACCGGACCTACCCCTTGAGAATCTGGCTGGCAGCGCTCAAACCGGCCCCCGGAGCTGCCTGGTCGTAGCCCAGTTCTTGCAGGGTGGCTTCCAGGGCACCGATGGCGGTGAGAATATTGCGATCGCTGACAAAGCCCAGGTGGCCAATGCGGAAAATTTTGCCTTTGAAGTGGTCTTGGCCCCCCGCCAGCAAAATATCGAAGCGGGACTTCATAACGC
>PYEQ01000309.1 GCA_003017785.1 filamentous cyanobacterium CCP5
TTCAAGGGTTTGCTGATTTTCAAGCGCCCGGAGTAGAGCCACATCGCAGCTCTGGCTTATTCCAATTAAGCACAATTCATTCCCGTGTCAAGTCAAAATAGTTTTGACTTGAATTTCAAAACATTTGAGATTCACTTTGGATTTTTTCGTGCTACAGTCTTCTGCAAGAACGAAGCGCTTCGATCCTGAGTTCTCTTTCTGGAGGTTTTCATGGCATTACCCAACCCGGCGCCGCGCGATGGTCAAAGACCAGCCCAGGAGGGCCATCGCAGGACGCGTCCATCCTCTCGCGGGCAGGTTTTCCAATCCTGGTTAAATCGCCCCCTATGGGGGCAGTCTGTGTCTCGCAGAACGGCGCTGCTGACCCTTGCGGGAATCGGAGTGGCGGGTGCGATCGCCGCTTGCGGCAGTGTTACCACCCAGTCTGATACCGAGGTCGGAGGCACTGCTGGCGCGGCCGCAGGTGAAACGGTGGAGCTTACGCTGGTGTCCTACGCCGTCACCCAGGCCGCCTACGAAGAAATCATTCCCCAGTTTGTGGAGCAGTGGAAAGAAGACACTGGTCAGGAAGTTGTCATTAACCAGAGCTATGGTGGCTCTGGCTCCCAAACTCGGGCCGTGCTGGATGGCTTAGAGGCCGATGTAGTGGCCCTGGCTCTAGCCCTGGATACCCAAAAGCTGGAGGAAGGGGGCTTGATTGAACCGGGGTGGGAGCAAGCAGCCCCCAATGACGCGATCGTCCATAAGTCAGTCGCCGTTTTAGTCATGCGAGACGGCAATCCCAAAAATATTCAAGGGTGGGCGGACCTGGCCCGTCCTGACGTATCCGTAGTAACGGCGAATCCGAAGACCTCCGGCGGTGCCCGCTGGAACTTCATGGCCCTGTGGGGACAACTCTCCCAAACCGGAGTGGATGAAGCGACGGCTTTGGATTACGTCACCAAGGTGTATCAGAGCGTCCCTGCGCTGCCCAGAAATGCTCGGGAGGCCACCGATGTTTTCTACCAGCGGGGTCAGGGAGATGTGCTGATTAACTACGAAAACGAAGTGCTGCTAGCCGCCCTCAACGGGCAAGAACAGCCTTACATCATCCCGGATGTGAACATCTCCATCGATAATCCGGTGGCGATCGTCGATGCCAATGTGGATAAGCACGGCACCCGCGAAGTTGCCGAAGCCTTTGTGGAATTTCTGTTCACCTCCGAAGCCCAGCGGGCCTTTGCCAGAGTGGGTTTTCGTCCAGTTGACCCCGGAGTGGCAGAAGAGTTTGCCGACCAGTATCCCGACATTGAAACCCTTTTTACCGTGAACGATTTAGGCGGTTGGGATGCGGTGCAATCCAAGTTCTTTGCCGATGGCGCTGAGTTTGACAAAATCCAGTCCAAAATCGGCCAGTAATTGCAATGGGGAACTGAACAGTACCTCTCACTCTAACGTTCATGTTCCTCATCCTTCCACCTGTTCCAACGTTTAAACGTTCCAACGTTCCAACGTTTAAACGTTGACCTTAAAAACTTTCCTGACTCACCCATCCGCTTCCCATTCCGGCCATGACGTATCTTGATTCTGCTTCGTCTCAAAACCTCTGGCAGCGCCCCAGGCATCTCTCCTGGCCCTGGCGCATTACCTGGATTTATCTAACTCTATTTCTGCTGTTGCCGATTGTCGCTCTGCTACTCCGGGCCAGCACCCTTGATGCCAGCGAAATCTGGCGCATTGCCACCGCCCCCGTTGCCCTTTCCACCTACAACGTGACCTTTCTCACCGCCCTGGCAGCGGCGAGTCTGAATGGCTTTGCCGGACTGATGGTGGCCTGGGTGCTGGTGCGCTACGAGTTCCCGGGTAAACGCTATCTCGATGCTCTGATCGATCTGCCCTTTGCCATGCCCACGGCCGTAGCGGGTCTGACCCTGTCTACTATTTACAGCTCCAACGGTTGGATTGGGTCCCTGCTCGACCCGCTGGGCATCAAAGTGTCATTTACCCGGTTGGGGGTGCTGGTGGCCATGGTCTATATTTCCCTGCCCTTTGTGGTGCGCACGGTGCAGCCCGTACTTCAGGAACTGGAGGCAGAAGTCGAAGAAGCGGCCTGGTCCCTGGGAGCCTCCGAGTGGCAGACGTTCTGGCGCGTGATTTTGCCGCCCCTTCTGCCTGCCCTGTTGACTGGGGTGGCCATGGGCTTTTCCCGTGCTGTGGGGGAATATGGCTCGGTGGTGATTATTGCAGGCAACATTCCATTTCAAGACCTGATTGCCCCGGTGCTCATCTTTCAGCGACTGGAACAGTTTGACTATGCCGGAGCCACCGTCATTGGGACGGTGCTGCTGCTGATTTCGCTGTTGATTTTATTGCTGATTAATGTGCTGCAATCCCTCGGAAAACGTTATGGCTAATTCTGCTCTTCATTCGAACCTGGCCCAATCTGATGCTCCCCAATCTAGGATGGGCGCACCATCGGCTGACTGGCGCAAATGGGCTTTAATTGGCTTCGTGGCTGTTTACCTGGCACTGGTAATTTTGCTTCCGGCTCTGAATGTCTTTGTCCAGGCCTTTAACGGCGGTATCGCGGGTTTTCTGGCGACGTTTACCAGCCGTCCCTTCATGAACGCAGTAGGGTTGACAGTGATTGTGGCGTTGATTTCGGTGCCGCTGAATACGATTTTTGGCCTCTCGGCGGCAGTGGCGATCGCCCACAAGTCCTTCCCCGGTCGCACCCTGCTGATTAGCATCATCGATCTGCCCTTTTCCATTTCTCCCGTGGTGGCCGGGTTAATGCTGGTGCTGCTCTACGGCAGTCGGGGCTGGTTTGGCCCGGTGTTAGAAGCGGGTGGAATCAAGGTGATTTTTGCCCTGCCCGGTATGGTGATGGCAACCATTTTTGTCACCATGCCCTTCATTGCCCGCGAAGTGCTACCCGCGTTAGAAGAAAACGGCACCGATCAGGAAGAAGCGGCCCATACCCTGGGAGCCTCCCCCTGGCAGACCTTCTGGCGAGTCACTCTGCCCTCGATCAAATGGAGTTTGCTGTACGGATTAATTCTCTGCAATGCCCGTGCCATGGGAGAGTTTGGCGCGGTTGCCGTGGTCTCCGGCAACATCTCCGGTAAAACTCAGACCTTACCCCTTTACGTCGAAGACGCTTATATCCAGTACAACACTCAATCGGCCTATGCAGCCGCTGTACTGCTGGCCTGTCTGGCGATCGTCACCCTGGTGCTCAAGCACTTTCTGGAACGCAATGCCGGAGTCCATCGCCGAGGCCATTGAGAGGTGTCTCTGAACCAACTTAATTTACCTTTTGTGCATATCAATGGCGCATTTCTTGGGGCTAACGGACAAGAAGATGGCTGGTTTGATTTGCAGCTACAAGGACAGACTGCCCAAATTGTCGAAGCCCTCCTAGAGCTAGAGACGGCTCACGGGCTGGTGTCCCCGGTGAGGTCTCCCGATCGCGATCGCGGCACCGCAGCGGGAATCACCTGCGTGACGGCTCCGGTGCTGCGAAACATCGTTTTGTGATTGAGCACCACCACGACCAGTGCCACCGCCACCACAAAAATCATGTCGTAGGGCTGGGCATCCGGCCAGATCGGGTTAATTAGCTGCAGGTGAAACAGGTAGGGCAGCAGGAGGCTGCCCCGTGAGGCATTGAACAGAGGCGTCACCATCAGGCTCAGGGCGACGGACCCGACCAAAAAGGGCGTAAATGACCAGGCACTTTGCGGCGTGCCGCTCAACAAAAAAGCAGGCAGGTGCCAGATGCCCCAGATGACGCCCAACAGCAGGGCCGCCCAAATAGGGGCCAGCCGTCGCTGCAGGAGCGGCAACGCCAACCCCCGCCAGCCCAATTCTTCCACGGGGCCGAGGATGAAGGTCATGGCGATCGCTGACAGCAGCGCCGTCCCGGACGTGAAGGGGAACGGATCGGTAAACAGATTGCCCTTGACGGCAGACCCGGCGTAGAACATCAGCGGCAACCCCACCAAAAAGCCATACCAGGCCGGATGACAACGCCAGAGCAACACCGCCGTAAGCCCGCCCACCCACCGTCGTGCAGGATGAGGATAAGCGCGGCGATCGCCGGAGCCCACACCGCCAGGATAAAGAGCGGATGATGTCCGCTGATCTCGCCAAAGAGCGCCTCCATCGGCCCCGGCCAGACAATATACAGCGCCAAAATGCCCCAGGCCAAGCCAAAGGTGATTAACAGGAAGGGGGCGATCGCAGTCCCAGGAACGGCATAGGGTTGGGCACCGGAAGTGTTGATCTTCATAACCATCCTTAATCAGTCGTGTTGTTTATTCCCACTCTCGGTCTTCGAGTTCTCTCTGGGACAGGAACAAAGTACTTTCGATTTCCTCGCGAATGGCGGCGGTGACCTCGCAATGACTATTCAAGCAATCCACCAGCAGTTGATTGGCACTGTAGTAGTGCTTCAAGGTTTGTTCTTGCTCTGGGGTGAACTGCCAGGAATGATGAATGTTGCGGTAATGGGCGATCGCGGCTTTGAGTTGAGCCACCCAGGGTATGTAGTTGGCTTGCCACCAGGCTTGGCGTCGTTCTTGCGTTTGATGGGGCGCAGGCAGTTGCGCCTGGAGTTGCTGCAGCGCTTTATCAAAGCCCGCATCCTGCACCATGGCCAAAATTGTTGTCAGGGCCTGACGACAGGTACTGGCGTAATCCACATTCTGGCTGTGGTCGGTGTCCAGTTCTTGTAACAAGTTCTCTAGGGCCGCGTCCAACATAATGCCCTGATCCAACGTTCCCGCCAGGGTGAAATCGGCTGCCGTGGGCAAGGGCTGAGCCAGGGCCAGGTAAAAGGCTCGGGTGGTGGCGAGTTTAGACTCCTGAGGAATGGTCTGAGATTTTTGGTTGGCCCACTGCAAAAAATCTTGCAGGTAGGGGTCTTGAGCCACCAGGGCATCAATCTCCTGCTTCATCAGCTGAACCAGGGAATCGGCACTGCGCAGCATGGCCACCGTCAGCAAAAAGACCTCGTGCCAGTGGGGGTCGGTGATATGGCTGACCAGCCCGCCCAGGGTTTGCTCCAGCGATCGCAGATTATGGGTAGCGACTATTTTGCGGGCCGTCAAATATTCTTGAAACGCCAGGTAAGAAAACGAAAAGATGCCCTGGGCGCGTTCGATCAGGAGGCCGTGCTGGGCCTCGATCGCCTTGAGCATGGCCTCGCTTTCGAGCTGCAACTCTTCGGGAGGTAGGGCGATCGCTGACAGTTCCTGCAGATAATCTTCGATGTAGCGTTCAATGGTGCGCTGCTCAAAAAAGTACTGGCCCTGCTCAAAGGTATCGGCGGCGAGCTGGCTGAGCAGCCGCATTTTTTGCGGTAGCAAAAACCCCCGGTAGACGGTGTCCCGTTCGACCCCTTTAGTTTCATCCCATTTGCCTAGCAGCAGATCCAGCCCTTTCTTATAAAAGGCCGTCCGCTTACTGGGAAAAGTTTCTTCCCCCTGGAACATCCAGCAGGCCAGGTGCAAAAACAACGGGGTGACGACTAACTGACGAAACTGCCAGTTTTCCGGTAGTTCCAGGGTGCGCATAAATTGCGCGGCCTTGGCGGGGCCAGACAGGGTGCCGGCTTTGCTCAAGGCTTTGAACCACTTGTGGGCAAAGGTCTGGATTTGCGCCGGGGTAAAGGGGGCAATTTCCACATCGGTGAAGCCGCGCAGACAGAACCGTTGGGCCGCCGTGCGGCAGGACACCACAAACCGATTGCGATGATACTTGTCGACAAAGCTGCGGATTTCATTCACGACCAGGGTAATATTCGGGTCGGACACTTCATCCATGCCATCCATCAACAGCAGCACCCGCCCCCCTAGCAGCAGGGTTTCCAAGGTCGATGAGTCGGCCATTCCCAAAGCGGGAAAGGTCTGCTGAATATAGCCAAAGAGACTAAAATCACCCTGGCGTTTGGCCTCCTCGGCGAACTCTCGCAAAGCGATAAATATCGGCACCTGCTCCGCTGCAAACTCTCCCCGAC
>PYEQ01000310.1 GCA_003017785.1 filamentous cyanobacterium CCP5
TAAAAATGTTTTTTCTTGCAGGGTAAACCGGCGGGGAATGAAGTCCATGATGGCAAAGACGCCGATGCAGTGGCCGCAGGAGGACTTAAGGGGAACGCCGGCATAGGCCATCACCCCATACTGGGCCAGCAGAGTGGATGCCAGGGCGGGATAGTCGGCGATGTCATCGATTAGTAAAGCCTGGCCGCTATCGAGAATATAAGGGGCAAAGGAATCGCCTAGGGCTAGCTGGCGGGACTGAGACAGGGGATTCATCAGCCCGAACTGAGTCAAGCCGGTAGCAGCCTTGAGAATCTCGTGCTGCTCGTCGGCAACGCTAAGCATACATACCGGGGCACCCAGATTCTGACAGACCATCTGGGTGGCTTCTTCCATGGCAAGAACGGGGGGCTGAGATTCGAGCAAGTCTAGCTTGGCAAGGAGTCTTAGCCGAGAGCTAAGGCGATCGCTGGGAGAGGGGCCTTGTAAGCGACAAAATAAAGGGGATGACGCACTGGGCGGCTGCTCTCCAGGGGCGAACTGAGGTGAAACGCAATAGTTCATTACCGTAGCCGAACCGTTCTCTTTGTTACGTAGTCAGAGTTCCCTGACCCCTGGCCATAATGATAAGCAGCCACCGAAATAGGCCTTAAATATAGGTTTAAAAATACATTCCCCCTGCAATAGGAAACCGGCTAAATCAGATTTCTATTTGGCTCGGTTCAATGAATATGGGGGCTAACCGCCCAGGGATTGCCTCAATCCTCAAACCACCACAAGAGCGGAAATGCTTCCTGGGGGCTGAACATTGCCTTTCCTTTTTGCCACAAGAATCTGAAGATTTTGGCTCTGGCGGGGGCGCTGAGGGGTAGCCATCAGCCAGGTGATTTAGGCCTCAAATCGTCGGAGCAAGTTCCCCCTACCGAGCGGGCTCAGCTTCGGTGGACGCCACGGACTCAGCTTCTGCTAAGCGATCCAGCATGTGCCACACCTGCTGGAGCAGGGCGTCTAGTCCGGCTTGGCTGACGGCAGAAATCCGATAAACCGGCAGACCGCTGGCGCGCTCAAGCTCAGTGGCAATCCGCTGCTGATCGGCATCGCTCAGGGCATCAATTTTGTTCAAAGCTAGGATTTGGGGGCGCTGTTCTAGGCCTCGGCCGTAGGATGTGAGCTCTTGCTGGATGGTGCGGTAGTCAGCGACTGGCTCAGCCGCGGTCCCATTCACGAGATGCAGCAGCAGTCGGGTGCGCTCCACATGGCGCAGGAATTCATGGCCAAGGCCGAGGCCCTGATGGGCTCCCTCGATCAGACCGGGAATGTCGGCAAAGACGGTGCCATCGCCGGTGGGTTTACGCACGACTCCCAGGTTAGGAACCAAGGTCGTAAAGGGATAGTCGGCAATCTTGGGGCGGGCAGCGGACAGGGCGGCCATCAGGGTGGACTTGCCAGCATTGGGCAGGCCGACGATGCCCACTTCCGCCAGCAGTTTTAGCTCCAATCGCAGCCGTCGTTCTTCTCCAGGCAGGCCGGGCAGGGCGTGCTCTGGGGCGCGATTGCGATTGCTTAAGAAATGGCGATTGCCCAACCCGCCCTTGCCGCCGGTTGCCACTCGCAGGGTCTGTCCGGGTTCGGTCAGGTCGCCGATCACCTCGTCGGTATCAGCATCGTAGATGGTGGTACCGCAGGGCACCGCAATGGTGCGATCGCTGCCAGCCGCTCCGGTTCTATTTTTTGACCCTCCTTTTTGGCCGTTAGCGGCCTTGAACAGATGGGCGTAGCGAAAATCTAACAGGGTTTGGAGGTTGGTCTCAGCCACCAGGTACACCGATCCTCCGGGGCCACCGTTGCCCCCGGAGGGGCCTCCGGCCGGGACGTATTTTTCCCGACGAAAGGAGGTCATCCCGTCGCCACCGTCACCGGCTTTGACCTGAATTTCGGCTAGATCAATAAACTGCATTAGCGCTGCTGCTCGGTTTTGATTTGGGTAATGGCAGCGGCGATGCGCTCCGCCAGCTGGGGGTTGGACTGGTGGGCAGCGGTCATGGCGTTGAACTGTTCAACGCTGAGACCACTGTCTGTGACGATGTCGCCGGCCTGGTTGCAAAAGCCCACCATGGTTTCGCGAACGTCGGCTCGAATGCTGTTGGGCAGTCGATTGAGGCTGCGAATGCTGGTGCAGGACAGATCGACCTGGTTGGTGCTGAGGCCCTCTTCCTCTAGCATAGTCCGAACGGCAGCCAGGGCTGATTCGCGAGAGCTGTCAATAGTGAGGACGGCAGCGGCGTAGCTACGTACCTGCTGATCGGAAAATGTGCCGCCGCTGGTCTGAGCCTGGGCAGCCCCGAGACCTAGCCGCAGAGAGGGCTGGGGGCTGATGGCGCTGACCCCGGTGGCCATGAGGGCGATCGCCAGACCTAGGCCCAGCTGAGTCAGGCCAAGACGGATTGAGGCTGGCAGCTGAGGCGATGGATGGCGAGTCTGGCACTGCCAAGGGGGCCGGTGGGTATGGGTGGTTTGAATCATCGGTTTGTTATCCGGTGTACTCCTGTAGCGAGCTCGGTGGGATTCCCAGCCCGGCGATCGCTGGCCGATGGCAAACGGCCCCAAGGCCGACCGGGATGTATCGTTGCTTACTATCTCTGATTGATGCTGAGCTGGGTGAGTTCCTACTCGAAGGGTAATTTTAAACCCTGTTGATGGGAATCATCCGCCAAATAACCGGGATAGCTCAATTAGCTTAGTTTGGAGGGTGGCTCGTTCGTCGGCCCCGCTCTTGAGACTATGCTCCAGGGACAGCAGCAGCGGCAGGGCCTGCTGAAAAGCCTGGAGAGAATGGGATCTGACTTCTTTTTCTAAAAAGTAAACCCGTTTGGGATTCCCCACCTCCGCCTCGCGGGCGATATCTGCCTGGGGAGCCCGAGCCTCGCCCATTAGCTTCACCCACAGCCACATCCGAAACTGGTTGACCAGTACGGCGACGATTCTCAGGGCAGGTTCATTGCGATCAAGGAGGTCAGTCACCAGGCCCAGGACCTCCCCGGTTTGCCCCTGTCGCAGGGCGCTAGCGAGCTGAAGGCTGTTTTGGGTGGTGACGGTAATCAGCTCTGAGGCGGCGGCCATCGGCAGGGGGTCGGGCCGCTGCCAGAACAGAGCCAGTTTTTCGAGCTCGCTATGGAGCTGACGGGTGTCGTTACCGATGGCGGTGGCCAGCAGTTCGGCGGTATCGGTGGCCAGGGTGAGGTTGACGGACTGGGCCGCCCGCTGCACCTGCTGCACCAGCAGGTCGCTCTTCCAGGGGGGAATGGGACTAAACTCCCGCACCTCAGCGTATTTTTGCAGCAGCTTGGTGAGCTTAGCCCGGCCATCGGGCTTGCTGCTGCTGGTGAGTAGTAGCACCGTAGTCTCAGGAATTTGAGGCAGGGTGCGCTGGAATTCGGATAGCACTGCTTCGGCGCAGCGCTGTCCAAGGCTGGTGTCTTTCAGCCAGACAAACCGCTTGCCCCCGCCAAAGGGCGGGGTCATGGCCTGGTTGAGAGCCTGGATGGGGCCATCGGCAAGGTCGGGGCCGATCTGCTCATAGTTGAAGCTGGCCCAGTCGGGGTCTAAATGCTGCTGACGCAGGTCGGTGACAGCCTGGGCTAAGCGATATTCGTCGTTGCCCCAGAAGAAGTAGACGGCCATTGAGAGTTTCCAAACAGGGCTAGCTGTTAACGGCCAGGCTCCGACGGACAGGGGTTCAGATACCTGTGCTCTGTAAGCTAACATCCAAAGGACCCCGTGCTACACCCCTGCCATGGAGCCTAATTTGCCGCTGACAGATGCGCCACTGACGGATATGCCTTTGACAGAGTTGGTGCTCAGCGATCGCCGCCAGCCCCTGGGCCAGATCCAGCTCGACTGGGCACCCCAGCCAGGGGCCTATCTGGATTTTGCTGGCAAAACCTACCAGGTGCTGGAGCGCCACCATCGCTATCGACTGCGGGCCAACCGATACTGGCTCCATAAAATTATTCTCCAGGTCAAGGCCAGCCCCATGCCTGAGCAGGTGAGCCGGGTGGATCACTCCTGGGTAATCGGGGAGGCCAGCTGCCGATTTAATGCCCGTTCAAAGCTGGTGCGCTGTGCGGTTAATCCCCGGGGTCCCTGCGAAGGCTGCAACCACTATCAGCCGTTGTCGTCATAGGAGACGTTGATCTGGCTGCGCTGCTCGTAGAGCCGATTGAGCCAGGCGGGGTCGAGGCGGGCGTGATACAGCAGCTTCAGGCCCTGATTCAGCAAGGCCTGCTGGTAGATGCCCCGCTGCCGAAACCGACGGGCGGAGGTGACCGCAGTGGCGGGGAGAATGCAGGGTGGGGCAAGCGATCGCAGTCGCTGGCTGAGGGCCGTGTCTTCGAAAATATCCAGATCCGGCACGCCCCCTACCCGCAGCAGCAGATCCCGGCGGGCAAACAGGCAGTGATCAAAATAGAGGATGCGGCTCCACCGGGAACGAACGGCGGTTGAATACCAGGAGGTAAACCTCAGCAGCCAGTGGTCATGGTCAAAGCTGTGGCCAAATCCACCCCAGAGGGCCCCAGCGGCGGTGGCCTTGTCCACCAGGTCGATGGCCCCATGGGACGGTAGCAAGGTGGCCGGATGGTGCAGCAAGACCACTTCTCCGTGACTGGCCTGAAGTCCCTGGTTAAAGCGCTGGGCTCGGTTGCTGCAGTCCGCTTCGATCAGGTTCACCTGGGGATACTGGCGGATGAGCTGGGCGGTCCCGTCCTGGCTGGGGCTGAGTACCGCAATCAGCTCGGGGTTTCCCCGCTGACGGCTCAGATTTTCGAGGATCTGGGGCAGGTAGCCGTGGCGGAGTTCATTAACGCAGGGTAAAACGACGGAAATCACGGTATTTCTGGAGGTAAAGTAAAATTGCCCTCGCTACCCATCATGCTATGACTTCTCCCCACATTGACATCCTGCCGGACAAGCCCGCGCTGGTGCAGCGGGCCCTAGAGCTGACCGTAGAGCAGATCCAGGCGGCGATCGCTGAGCAAGGCCGTTGCACCCTGGCCCTGGCCGGAGGAAGCACTCCCGAGCCCCTCTACGCCGCCCTGGCCGAGCAGGATTTGCCCTGGGACAAGCTGTTTATCTTTTGGGGAGACGAGCGCTACGTGCCGGTTGATCATCCTGATAGCAATGCGGGCATGGCCAAGCGGGCCCTGCTAGATAAGGTGCCGATTCCGGTGGAGCAGATTATTGTTGCCCCCACCGGGGGCGGCGACCTCCAGGTGGATGCAGAGGCCTATGAGCGCAGCATCCGGGCCGCCTTCGGGGACTATGAGGGCTTTCCCCAGTTCGACCTGATTTTGCTGGGCATGGGGGATGACGGCCACACCGCCTCGCTGTTTCCCCACACCGAAGCGCTGCAGGTGTGCGATCGCCTGATTGCGGTGGGCAACAAGGACGGTCAACCCCGCCTTACATTCACCGTGCCCTTGATCAACCAGGCTAAGCGGGTCATCTTTTTGGTGGCCGGGGCCAACAAGCAAACTGCCCTAGCCCAGGTGTTTGCGGCGGAAGCCGACCCTAACCAATATCCCTCTCGCTACATTCGAGCCGCGGAGATCTGGTGGCTACTGGATGCCGAGGCAGGAAAACAGCTAAGCGATTAACCTACCCCAGCCCTAAATTCTGGCGCCTATCTGGTTCTGTCAACATGGTCCTCTGTCCTAACTGCCGCCACTCCAACCCAGACAGATCGATTCAGTGTGAAGCCTGCGCCACGCCGCTGCCGGCCCAGTCCCTCTGCCCTAGCTGTGGGACTGAGGTCTATGGGGATGCCAGTTTTTGTGGCCATTGCGGGTTTGACTTAAGAATTGCCGCCCCGCCCTGGCAGGGGACAGCAGGTTCAGAGGGGGCGGCAATTCTTAAGTCAAACCCGCAATGGCCACAAAAACTGCTGTCTCTTATACACATCT
>PYEQ01000010.1 GCA_003017785.1 filamentous cyanobacterium CCP5
CCTGAAACTTGAAACCTAAAACCTCAACCCCAGCCCCCACCCCCTGAACCCTGAACCCCATCTCCCCACCCACCCGCCCACCCATCACCCTCCCACACTGGACCCTCATGTCTCCCATCGTCTCTGTCCGCCAACTCAACCACGCCTTCGGCAAGGGCGAACTTCGCAAGCCGGTTCTCGTTGATGTGGATCTGGATATTTTCCCTGGAGAAATCGTTTTACTGACGGGTCCTTCGGGTAGTGGGAAAACAACTTTGCTGACGCTGATCGCGGGATTGAGATCGCTCCAATCCGGCAGCGTCAAAGTACTGGGACAGGAGCTATTGGGCGCGACCAAAAAGCAGCTGGTACAGATTCGCAGCGAGATTGGCTTTATCTTTCAGGCCCATAACCTGCTGGCCTGCCTGACGGCGCAGCAAAACGTGGGGATGTCCCTGCGGCTCCATGAAGATATGCCTCTGGAAACTCGGGTGGAGCGATCCAGAGCCATTCTGGAGGCGGTGGGGTTGGGAGATCGGGTGGATTACTATCCCGACAACCTGTCGGGGGGGCAAAAGCAGCGGATTGCGATCGCCCGCGCCCTGGTCAGCCAACCTAGGCTGCTGCTGGCGGATGAGCCCACAGCAGCCCTGGACAGCAAATCTGGTCGGGATGTGGTGGACATCATGCAGCAGCTGGCAAAAGAGCAGAACTGCGCCATCCTGCTGGTCACCCACGACAACCGCATCCTCGATATTGCAGAACGCATTGTGCACATGGAAGACGGTCGCTTAGCCCGAGACACAGCCCTGGTGAATGACTATCAATAGCACCGAAATTTGTGAAAACCCATAACATCTTTGCCGAGAATTAAACAATGGAACAGCCATTTAAGAAAATTATTCACTACGCCACCCTGGCCCCCTCGGGCCACAATACCCAACCGTGGAAATTTGCCATCAAAGATAATTCCATTCTGATTTTTCCGGATTATTCCCGCAGGCTCCCTATTGTTGATCCGGATGATCATGCTCTGTTTATCAGTCTGGGATGTGCTTTGGAAAATCTTATGGTTGCAGCAAACCATATGGGGTTTAGTACCAGGGTTGAATGTTTTCTGCGGGATGGGGAAGCAGAGAATATTCATGTAACCCTTAACAAAGAAAAAGTTGAATCTGATCCTGAGCTATTCAATGCGATTCAGCATCGACAATCCACACGAAGTCAGTATGATGGCCGCAAAATTCCAGCAGAAGACCTGGAGAAGCTCAGACAGGCCAGCCGGCAGGATAAAGTTTCCTTCATCCTATTTACTGAGGATAAGGACATTGAGCCAATCATCGAATTCGTGAAAGAGGGCAATCGACTACAGTTTCGCAATAACTCATTTGTCAGCGAATTAATCAGCTGGATTCGATTTAGTAAAAAGCATGCCCTTACCACCTGTGACGGTCTAAACTCTGCTTCCATGGGGTTACCGTTTATTCCCAGGTGGTTGGGAAAATTTATTCTCAATACCTTCGCCACTCCTGATGGGGAAGCCAAAAAATGTGAAAAGCTGATTCGGGGGGCATCAGGCCTGGCCTTATTTATTGCCCAAACCAATGATAAAGAGTCGTGGATTAACGTGGGGCGAAGCTTTGAAAGGGTCGTCCTTAAGGCCACTGCTCTTAACATCAAGCATGCCCATGTGAACATGCCCTGCGAAGAAGTGGAGGTCCGAAAAAAATTACAGCAGCACCTGGGATTGAAGAACGAGCGACCTTTGCTGCTAGTGCGAATAGGTTACGCAGAGCCGATGCCGGAATCTTACCGTCGCCCTGTTAAAGCTGTTCTGGTTGGGACATAAAGAGGTCATAAGACAACTGGTAGTGCATTTGAGGTTCGTTTATGACTAACAAGGACCCATCTCTAAAGCAGCTATGGCAGCAGGCTTTACCCACTGAGAAAGTTTTCCAACCGGAAGACTGTGGTCATCTGCCAGAGTTGGCACAGCGGTATTTACATCATGCGATCGCGCCCGGCACCCGACTCGCCTCTGCCGTCCGTTTAAGAATGCATGGCGACATCAAGCTTAAAGGCTGGCAACCCTTCCGGGCTGAAGAGGTGATTAGCTGGGGGCAGGGCATGATCTGGCAGGCCACCACTTGGGTTAAAGGAATTCCCCTTTCGGGCTGGGATCGTCTGGTGAATGGAGAGGGGGGCATGCGTTGGAAGCTGCTGGGCCTGTTGCCAGTGGTCCAGGAAGAAGGTCCGAACGTGACCCGCTCCGCCATTGGACGCATGTTGGGGGAATGTATCTGGCTGCCATCCGTACTCTATCAGCAGGCCCAGTGGACCACGGTGGATGATATGCATGTTCAGGCTGCCCTCAGCTACTCCGGCGAAACCATTCAGCTCAACTTCATACTCAATCCCACCGGGCGAGTAGACCAGTTTCGCTTTCAACGGTGGGGCAATCCCAAAGGAGCCGAGCACTCCTATGTCACCTTCGGTGGTTACGTGGACGGGGAAGGGATCTTCGGTGGCTATACCATTCCCACCCAAATTCGGGGCGGTTGGTATTTCGGCAGTAAACGCTTTGAACCTGAAGGGGACTTTTTCCACGCCACTATTGACGGAGCGATGTATCGATGAGGCAACCTTTCGATAAGCCAAGGAATAAACAGACCAACGAATAGGAGGCCCAAAACCATGCGTAGACGCGATCCAAATTTATGGCTTGGATTTCTCGGGTTTTTAGGATTTCTCGGATTTCAAGCCTTTTCCCAGAATGATCCTCTATTGCTGCTCTACTTCTCGTTCTTTTCGTTTTTTAGTGCCTTTCGCTACTGGCACGAAGAACTTAAGTATTTGGGTTTATTGGGAATTTTGGGGCTGATAGTAGCCATATTAGGGATTGCTGGCGTCATTACGGTGTGAACAATGCGCAAGATAAAACCGTCCTCTTCCATTCTCTGGCTAGCGGTATTCATCATATTGTTAGCCCTCATCGCTACCTGCACCGGGCTTTTCCTGCCAGGCGGGACGGGTCCTATCTCCTTCACCACCCTGCAGGGGCAAACCGTCGAGATTTTCGGACGAGGGCTTTACCACCGCGACACAGTATTCGTAGGAGCCGGGAGTCAGGGAGCCGATGCCGTAACCCTGGGGATAGGCATTCCGCTACTCGCAATTTGCGGGCTTTTGCACTGGCGGGGGTCCCTGCGGGGCACGCTGCTGCTGCTGGGCAGCTTCGTCTATTTTCTTTACATCTACGCCAGCTATGCCCTGGGCGGCGTGGTCTATAACCGTTTGCTGCTGGTATACATTGCCCTGTTTTCCGCCAGTCTTTACGCCGTTGTGTTGACGTTCCGGTTAATTGAACGTCAGCATTTAGCGGCCCTCACCTCGTCTCGCCTTCCCCGATTAGGACCTGCAATTTTTATGATCGCCAGCGGTTGTGTCACTCTGTTCATTTGGCTGACGCCGCTGCTGCCAGCCCTGGTTCAAGACCAGCCGCCAGCCACCCTGGGCAGCTACTACACCGGCAGAGTCACCGATGCGCTGGACCTGGGCCTGATCACCCCCACCACTTTCCTGGCAGGATGGCTAATCCTGCGGCGCTCTCCCCTGGGATACTTAATCGCCCTGGCACTGCTGGTGCTGGAAATTATGCTTCTGCCCATGATTACAGCCCAAACCATCAGTCAACTTGCAGCAGGTATCGCCTTTACCTCAGTAGAAATTATTGGACCTATCACTGGTTTTGCCATTCTGGGACTGCTAGCGATATGGGTCACGGTGGCCCTTCTCAAGCCCCTCGCAAGCTCTACCTCTTAACCCGATCAATACGGAAAATAGGGTTACTCAACCCCCAGTTCATCCCGTTGCTATCTCCCTTGAGTTGCCGTTACCGCTGCTGGAGGGCCTCAATGGCACTGTGGAGAGTGAAAAAGACGTGCTTGACCCCGAGTTTGTCGAGTAGTTGGGTGTCTTTCAGTTGGGGGTGTGGCAACGATCCTGACGAAAAGGTATCATTGGCATCTGAAACGATTGATATATAAGGGATTCAAACCTCATCCCGCTCAATAGTACAGCACCCTCTTCAGAGCAAAATCCATGCAATATCTGTCTGCAATTCAGTAATGACACTGAAAAATTAGATGTTTTTTTGTGTCATATAAGACACTCATTGCCGATAATTAGTCATTACCAGCTACTTTGATAGTTTGGCAAGTAAAACTGAAGACTACTAAGAATGACTAAAACCCTTATAGATAAAGGGTTTCCAGAAAATTACCTCCTCATGCTTAGAGGTACTAGTACATCCTACATCCTGCACTGTGAAAGGATTTCAAGGAGATGTGATACCTTTTTGTCAGGATCGTTGCCACACCCCTGCCTCAGGCCAACGCCAGCCAAAACAGCCCTATTAGCACTAGGCTCATGAAGCCGATGAGCTGCTCGAACAGCTCTAGGGTGCGGGGCAGCAGTAGCGTCACCCGCCGAATCATCCCAAAATAGACTAGCCATCCCAGGGCAATAATTCCTAAGGCTTTGCCCATCGTTGCCAGGGAGTAGGTTTCGATGGAGAAGACATTTGCCGCTATCAGGGCTACTCCCAGTAGGCCGATCGCAGGCCAAAACCCAGGTGCTAGCTTTTTCTCAGACTGGGGCTGATGGGGTAAACAGATCAGTCTGGCAAAGACGATGACGCTGCCGATCGCGGCGGTATTCATGCCGATCACCTGCCAGGGTAGCAGGCTTTTTAGGGTCAGGGTTTTGGCTGCGAAGCCGATGAGCAGCGGCATCCCCGCCAGGGATAAGCCCCCCATCGAGATCGCGGCCCAGGCCGGGGTGGCCATGGGGGTTTGCCGCAGGTCGTCGAGGTTGCGACTAGGCAAGCTGCCAGCGGTTAAAAACAGGGCCGATTTGGCTAAGCCATGGCCTAGGGCATAGAAACCGGCCAGTGGCGGAGCCGCCAGCACAAACCCCATCTGAGAAATAGTGCTGAAGGCAAAGATGCGTTTGACATCTTTCTCGAATAGGGCAAAGGAAATTCCCAGAAAAACTGTGCCTAAACCAAACAGGCGCACCACAGGATCAATACTGTCGATCATCAGGGCACAGCGCACCAGGGGAAAGATGCCCGCCTTAATGGCAACCCCTGACAGGATAGCCGACACTGGCACCTCCGCTTCCGAATGGGTCAGCGGTAGCCACAGGCCCGAAACAAAAACCCCGCCTTTGGTCAGCAGGCCCAGCAAAATCAACGCCTGGGCATCTGGCGAAGCCTGGGCTAATCCGCTGAAGGCAAAGGACAGGTTGGCCTGATACACCAGCACCGCCCCGATCAGGTAAAACAGCATGACGGTATTACTGACGAAGAGGTAGCGCAACCCCACCCAGATCGAGCGATTGCTGCGGGGATAGGCAATCAGCAAAAAGACAGCAATGCTGATCACTTCCAGGGCCACATAGAGACTGATAAAGTCGGCGCAGAGGAAGGCGGAGTTGACGCTGCCGTGAAGGATACAGAGCTGAGAGAAGAAGAAAGCGGAGCGATCGCTGCCCCAGCAATAGAGCATGACAGCTGCCGTCACCAGCCCGTTGGTGAGGATGAAGAATCCGCTCAGGGGATCAGCCATCAGGGTGACGCCGTAGCTGTCTAGTAGATTGATCGGGAAGGACGTCTGGAGCAAAATCAGGGTGAGGCCATAGGCGATGGATACGATCGCAACCCCAATTACCAGCCCCCTAGCCAGGCGGGGCAGCAGATAAGCCATAAGTCCTGCCATTAAGGGCAGGGCAATCCAGGCAATGGTTAAGGTCGTCATGGGTTCAGCGCTTCTCTAGATGAGCAGAGGAGTTGGGCCAAGAGAAGATTTCAATAGGGGCAATGCCTGCACCGACCCTGGCGGAATATTGCCCAGCAACCATAGACAAATACTAATGAATTATTCATTTAGCATAGCTTTTTAGCAATGTTTTAGCCAGGATGATTGTATAGAGCTTTGGGGCGATTAACCATTGAGGGGTATGGCAACGTTCCGATACTGTTGGCGAATTACTGAGCGAAAATATAGACTCCTCAGTGTTCCTATCCACTTTTGACAGGTGCTAATCGAGCGAAGTGAGACTGTCGGGTCTTGGCTAGCGGGACATCGTCTAGCCAGTTGATAACTCGCACGACGTTCATCGCCGCTGCCGTAAGGATGTGTTGAAGATGCGTCTTGGCTAATCCAATATAACGACACTGGCGCACCTCAAAGCCTCGCACTGCCTGCGAAATCGTTCCTTCCACCCCGGCACGAATGGCAAAGTCCTGCTGAAATTCCTCGGTGGCTTGTCGGTCTCTGGCTTGTTGGAGCGCTTGGTATGCCTCAAACGGCTTCAGTGTCAGTTCGCGCGGCGCTCGCTTCGACTTCGTACAGCATGAGCGGGCTTTGCATGGAGTGCAGTCACGGCCACTGAATTGCACATGGATGACCGGATTGCCATAGCCATCTTGACCGGCTTTCCAACTGCGACTGACTTTTTTCTTGAGATAGCTTACTTGGCCCTAAAGTAGCGAAGCTGATATTTGGGACCATTTAATATTCTTGACCTACTTTTTCTACGAAAGAATGGGGTTTTCAAGCTTTGGTTTTGTATTCAAGCGCTCGGAGTAGCCCAACAGTCGTTAGCCCCTGAAAGTCTTATCCAGCAAAACTTTCTGCTTTAACTGGGCCGAAATCGCACGTTCGCTATTTTAGGGCCTTTTGGACTTGTTCAGACCAGACCTTGAGGAGGGCAGTTTGAATGTAGGCCATGATCGTTACCGATACGGCTGGCCAGATAGTGATCCAACTGGAAAGCCACCATCATCCGCAACGCCAGAAAACCTCAGCAGCTGGGCATCTTAAGAAATAGCAAGACAGAAACAGCCCTGGCTGATTTATGACACGTCACAAGCATCGTCCATCGGCTCGGCATCGGCGACAAAGACCTTACTATAGACAGCCAGGAATATCTCAATCAGTTGCCCAGTTCTTTTCGGCTCAGCAAGGTCAGCGCATTCTGGGCGGAATCCTCTTAGGGGCGGCTTTACTCTGGTACGTGCCTCAGCTGAGTCAGCCGTCCTACCTAACAACCGTCGATAATGGCCAGGGCGGAATTGATTGGCAGATTGGTAAAGTACAGGCTGAGTGGAAAGAATTAGGCCCAAAGCGTTCCTTGCCAGAGCTACGGAGCTATGCAATACAGCTAGTGAACCGAGATCGTCAGTTGAATGGCCTGCCTCACCTCACGGAAGACCCACTGCTATCCCTAGCAGCCCAACGTCATGCAGAGGATATGTTGACGCGGCAGTTTTATGACCATGTCAACCCAGATGGACAAGGTCCGTCAGACCGTTTTAAGGCTGTAGGTGGACAAAACGGGGCTGGGGAAAACATTATGCAGTGGAAGCTCAACGGTACGGGCTATGGTCAACTGTCGTATCGATTGATGGAAGAATTTCAAAAAGGATGGATGTACAGCGATGGGCATCGGCAGAATTTACTACTGCCAGACTATAAAACCATTGGCTATGGAGTTGTGGTTTCTCGTAATGGACAGGAGATCTATGCTGTGCAGCTTTTCAGCTTCTAAAAAGCTGCATAATCATCACAGCCTTTTGCAACACACTTCGCAAATAGCGGGTCTCCCCATGCCATTAGCCTGAGGGATGGCTTTTCTTCAAACACCTTGGGATCGAACGTTATTTGGTACTTCTGCTGGCCGTCATACATCTCCCAAATCTCGTCTCCTAACGACGTGAAACGAATACCCTAGGACTCCAAAACGACTGATTGAGCCAAGGCTTGCTGGATCTTATCCAAGGTCACAGGATTTAGCGGCAAGGGACGCTGGATATCTTGAAGATCGGCTTCTACGTCGCGTCTCACCATGTCATCCAAGGCTGGCCTTTATGGAGGAACGGAGAGTACGTTATCGAACTCCGACAGCAGAACGTCTTCTTCCTCAGGGTCTGCGCTCATCGTGGCCTGCTCGATGAAGGTTGGCACCTGGGCCAAGATTGGCTGAAGGTTTCCAACGACCGATTGGAAAGCCCCAATCCGATCGCGCAGCTTCCGGTAGACCTTCGCCTCCACGGTGCCATCGTAGTAGAAGTTGTGAATCGTCACTGTAGGGTAACGCTGACCAATCTGGTCAATCCGGC
This sequence comes from filamentous cyanobacterium CCP5, assembly GCA_003017785.1. Lineage (GTDB taxonomy): Bacteria > Cyanobacteriota > Cyanobacteriia > Phormidesmidales > Phormidesmidaceae > CCP5. The sequence goes on from PYEQ01000010.1 coordinate 8,165, forward strand.
CAATGCGCTGCTCCACCCGCATGGGGTTTCAGGGGAGGTCATAGTTAATCAGCACGCCGCAGGTTTGCAGGTTCAGTCCCTCGCTGGCGGACTCAGTACAGAGAAGGATCTTGATGTCGCTATCTCGAAACCGGGTTTTGATCACTTCCTTCGGCACGATCGCCCACTGACTATCGCGCCACAGTTCACCGTCTCGCCCGGATTAGCAGGCCACCTGGTCAGCATACAGTTCCCATAGTTGCCCTCGAAGGAAGTCCATCGTGTCGGTGTACTAGGTAAAGGCGATCGCGCTTTCCCGGTTGACTAGCTCCTGGCGCAGAGTGGCGATAAAGTGGGCCAGTTTCGTATCTTCCCCGGTGTTCTTAAACTGCCGTAGCAGGGCTTTTAGATGCTGTCATCGGCATCGTCTAGATCGGCCAAGTCATCGGCGGTGAGGCTGCTGCCCTGCTGATTGATCAAGGTGTCTAATCGTCGCTGGAGGGACTGCTGAATGGCGTAGAAAGAACTGGTCAGCCGCTTGCGGTAGAGGGTCATCAAAAAGCCCAGGGCTTTACGCTGCTCTTTCAGGGCTAGTCGATAGAAATGGCGCACATAGTCAGTGTCGGAAAAGGAGAAGGTGGATGCGATCTCACAGCTATGTGGGATCCGGTTACCGAGTTGCTAAATCAACGAAAAGAGCAAGTCAATACACCTCAAGCGGTCAAGGGGTTCACTTCACTACCCTTATCAAGGCATTGATGAGTTTAGCAACCTGTTGGATATGCAGCTAAGCGAAAAACGAGAATGGTTTTAACCAGGCTCTAGACGAATTAAGCGACCGTTGGTCTCATCAGTCAAGACGTAGATCAAGCCGTCAGGCCCTTGGCGCACATCGCGAACCCGCTGTCCGATGGCAATAGGCGTTTCATTGATAACTGAACCAGACTCATCTAATTCGATGTGGCGTAAGTCTTGAGAAACTAGTCCCCCAGCCAAAAGATCTCCTTGCCATGGGGCAAACACATCGCCTTGATACACCAGTAAACCCGAGGGCGCGATCGCAGGTGTCCATACTGTTAACGGATCTTCCATGCCCGGGCGGGATCGCTCTGTCGTGATTTCGCCGCCAGAATACTCCCGGCTATGCGTCACCACAGGCCAGCCATAGTTGTCCCCGGCCTGGATGAGATTGAGTTCATCGCCGCCCCGCGCTCCGTGCTCCGTTGACCAAATGCGATCGCTCACAGGGTCATACATCAGCCCTTGGATATTGCGATGGCCGTAGCTCCAGATGGCAGGATTTGCACCCGGCGTATCGACAAACGGATTGTCCGCCGGCACTGAACCATCATCGTTGAGCCGAACAATCTTACCCAAGTGGCTGTCCAATTCTTGAGCCTGATTGCGAATCAGTTCTCCTTCCAACTGCAAGGGAGGATTGCCCCCGTCGCCAATGGAAACCAGCATGGTGTCGTCTCTCAACCAGGTAATCCGAGAGCCAAAATGCTGTCCGCCTTCTTTGGCACGATTGACCTGAAAAATGTCCTGCCAGTCAGTGAGGGTGTTGCCCTCCAGCTGAGCCCGAGCCACACGGGTTTGATTGGAGGCGCGATCTCCGTAGGCGTAAGTGAAATAAACCCACTGATTCTCCGCAAACTGGGGATGGACTGACACATCTAGCAAGCCCCCTTGCCCAGTTGCTAGCACGTCCGGCAAGCCTGCGACTGGATCCGGATTAAGCTGACCGTCGCGAATCAACCGTACCCGCCCTGGACGCTCGGTGACAATCATGGTGCCATCGGGCAGCCAGTCCAGGCCCCAGGGATGCTCCAAGGAGTCCACCAAAACCGTTTGCTGAATCGTCAGAGCCTGGGAGATTGGTCTAGCTGGATTATCGGTTTCAGAAGAGACTGCCCTTGTCGAGGCATCAACAGATGCAGTCGGAGCATCCTTGGAGGTACAGCCCATCAGCACTGTTCCAGCGAATAAGGCACTCAGTATTAGCCAATGACGACTCACCGAGATTGTCCTGCGGATGACAGGTGTAGTAAGAGGCAACAGCATTCCAACAGTCAAGAGCTACCAATTTCGCGAATGACTTTTTAATTCTAAAGTTTTCCACCCAAAGCTCGTTCACCGCTGATCAGCAATTGACCAGATCTAGGAGCTGGTTTAGCCTTAGATGAGAAACTGACGCCGGGGTGTCTCTTAGCCCTTGAGAGTGCAGCACTGGTTGCAGCCTTAAGAATCAAAGATTTTCGGTTGCACCATGGCTAGATACATTTAATCGGTCGTTTCCGCGTCTCCAGGAATTCCAATCCACACCTCTAAGCGCTCCAAGCGATCCCGCACCTCCTCTATCGTCGCGCCCTGTGACCGGATCTCCCGCAGCGCCAGCCAAAACCCACTCCGAAAGACTCCCCAGTGCAGCACTGAGGCAGCTACGGCTCCGACCCCGACCCACACCAATGCCGCCCGCCACACCGCCAGCTCAGTCCAAATCGACGTTTCTTTTTTTGATTGGCCGGAGGGGATCGCGCTTTGCTGTATCCGAAGTAAGGTCTGTTTCAACTCCGCCCGTATTTGCCCGTGGGTCGTTTTGGCCTCGGAGAGGGCCTGCGAGAGCCTCGGACTCATCTCTGCCCCCTCTGCAATCTGAAGCGGCATTGTGCCATCGCTCAAGCTGGGCAGTGCTTTCAACAAACTGAGCAAAGGCGGCTCTACCCTGCTCAATGTTGTCTCCGACATCATCAAGTAGTTGTTGAATTTCGCCAAGTATTCGGCGAGTCTCATGTAACTGCCGCTGACCTCTTGGGTCGCTTGAGTCTTGACCTGAAGAAGCTGAGCCAGATTCTCTGTCACGGTTCTCCAGTGCGCCATGTCGGTCTGGTGGTTCTTCTCGCATTGGTTGACGTACTCCGTGAGTTCTCGAATTTGTCGTTCAACACTAATTTGCAGCCGGTCAACGGTCTGTCCCACATCACCAATGGCATGAATGAGTTCCTCTGGCGGTAGGGAAGTTTGGTGCGAAATGCCACGACCGGAAGCCCCTTGAGTGGATCCATTCACAGAATCGCCACTCATGCTGCCTCCGTTGCACTGATAACGGGTTGTCGCTCAACCTGGGATGCTGGCAACCCCAGGTAGGAGGCCGCATAGTTCAACTCAGCCACCCCTCGACGCAGAAAGGATTGAGCAATCAGCCGATGCCCGACCGATAACTTAGCCACATCGAAAAAGTTAGTGTTGGGGTGCATCTGCTGAAAAGTGAGTCGATCCAAAGCAGGCATAGCAATCTCGATGCCCTTCAGCGACTCAAATAACTTGTACGCTTCCGATTGCTCCCAAATGGCAAAACTACTCTCATCTGAACTACTGCCGTCTTCCCAAAACTGATTACGGACAGCTACATAATCAGCGCGATCGCCGCAAAAGGCCATCACATCTTGAAAGGAACGCACTGAAGGTGATCCAATATCCAAAACACAGACAAAGGTGAAGCGATATGGCATCTCCTTGTCCTCACTCAGATCCAGCAGGTTGAAGTGTTCCATGCGATCTCGGGTCTGATGACCGCTGGCCGCTGGCATATCAATGAGGGCCACATCAGGCTTTTTCTTCTCCAACATTTCGAGCAGCTTGTGAGAACCTTCAATTTCCAGAAGGTTGCCCTTGTAGACCTGATATTTCTGCTGGGCGTGATAGTTGGCCAGCTCCGGGTTTTCAGTATCCGAGTCGAACCCAACCACCTTGACTCCTGCCTCGACGAGGGCATAGTAAAGCATTCGGGCAAATAAGGTCTTACCTGTCCCCCCCTTACCAGGGACGAGCATGACAGCACGTTTTTGTTGAGTTGAATTAGTCATGATTTGATTCCTCAAAGGGATTTGCAGTTTTCATATCCCGTTGTCGTTTTGGGATTTTTGACCGTCTTAAACCGGTCACGAAAGCGATTGGGGTGCAGTTCTTCGACCTCAGGTTTTGACTCCGGTGCTGGTGCCGGTGCTATCGATCTCGAAACAGGTTCCGGCGATGGGGCAGTCGCTACAGCCTGGGGCGGAGTTGTAGCTTGAGCAAGAGTGTTAGACTTCCGGGATATTGGCTCCCTCTTCCTCCTCATTTTGCTTTCTTTATTTGCATCCTTTCTCAATAAATAATAAGTAGCTCTGGCACTATTTGGATTAACCTGCATCTCTGCCTGGTTGAATTTTTCATGTGCCACCTTTTCAAGAGAAGACGCAATCACCTGCCAGTCATAACCAGCATTTCTTGCATCCTTTATCTCAGCCAAACACAATCTAACCAGTCTCGTCAAAGTGAGCTTATTCAGAGACAATTCATCAAGAGAACCCTCTGGCAAATTAGATCTAAATATTTGCCTGACTGACGCTTCAGGAATGGACATGCCTATCTCCGAATTTGACGCCGCCTTGACTCCACTTTGACTTAGACCTTGACTCCACTTTGACTCAGACCTTGACTCCACTTTGACTTCACCTTGACTCAGACCTTGACTCCGCCTTGACTCCACTTTGACTTCACCTTGACTCAGACCTTGACTCCGCCTTGACTCAAGGCGAACGTTTTTAACGACAGCAAGCTGTGACTTGACTGCACTTGGATTCAAGAAATGTCCTTTTGGCAAACCCACCGTTCCCTGACTTAGCCACAGAGCCGAAATGGACATTCCCCACAATTTGAACCTTATGGGGCAAATGTTTCAGCCAGATGGCAAGTTGCCTTTTTTTTGGGTAAAGAATCATGAACGAAGCTCCCACTTATCTGACTGGATTGGGCTAGAAACAGAGGATAGCCACTGCACAACAACCCACCACCTATCCCCCTGACAGCAACCGCTCATGTGCAGAAGGAGATTTACCAGGTGGTGCAGCCAAAACGAGATCAGCGCGTCGTCGTCCTTCTGACGGCGGCTGAACTGGAATTCATCAAGCAAAAGTCCGGGCAAGCTCCAGCCGACTACCTGAGGCAGCTAGGGCTTCATTACTCTGGCTTCGACGACGAAGTTCGACGGCATCTCTATACGATCTCGCAAATCGTTCATACCCATGTCGGAGCGATCGCAGCGGCTTATCAAGATTCGGCTCCCCCTAGCCTCATTGATGAGCTGCTGGAAGTCGTCAGTGCTGCTACGGCGCTCCAAGGGCAAGTTCTATTGGGGGAAGCCCCAACGGATATCGAGGACTTCCTCCAAAGCAGGCTCCTAGCTGCTCGTCACTTGGCTGCGTTGGGTGAGACGCCATGCTCTTGAAAGTCACCAAAGGCAGCGATCCCAATGGCCTCTGTCGGTATGTCTTGGATACCCACAAGCTACGTCCAAATGAGTCGCCAATTCTAGCAACCAACATGGCTGGAACCAATGCCGAAGAACTCGCCAAAGAGTTCAACTGGATCATCGATCGCCCCCGCAAACGCCCGGTTAAACAAACGATGGCCCACTACTCACTTAGTCTTCCGGAGGGTGAACACATTCCGACGAATCAAATGGCGCTGATTTCCCAGAGACTGCTCCATGAAATGGGCCATAGTACCTGCCCTTTCTTTGCAGTCCAGCACCACGACCAGGAACATAAACGTCAGGTGCAACACTGGCACGTTGTCACTTCATCTATTGGGGCCGATGGTCGGTGGGTACCTGACCATTTCAGTCGGCTACACCTAAAGAAATTGGCGCGAAGCTTAGAGCAGCAGTTTGGCTTAAGAGAGTGTCCCGAACCCTCACCGGCTGAGCAAAAAACGCTCACGACGGGTGAGGCTCGACTCAAAGCTAGAACGGGAGAAATTCTGCCCAAGGAAAAACTTTGGAACGCTATCTCGGAAGCGACATCCGATAAACCCACGCTGCCGTTATTAGTGGCTCGATTAAAAGCTCAGGACATTCAGGTTCGACTACGCCAGCAAGACCACACCTTTTCTGGCATCAGCTTTGAAACTGATGGAATCGCCTTTGCCGGTTATCAACTGGGGCCATCGTTTTCACTGGGAGGACTCCAGCGCCACCGGCAGGTTTACTACGAGTCAGATACTCATGATGAGGCTCTGAGGCAACTGCTTGATGCTGCTCCCGATGCCTGCCGCCAGCACCTCAAAGACCACGATAAGGCTCAACATCAACTGCGCCATCGCTATCAACTCTATGCCGATGCCGGTGAGGGGATGCAGGGAGAACCGTTGGATCGCTTGGTCGCGACTCAGGCGATCTCCAATGCAGAAGCCCCTGAGCAAATCATTCAGATTCTTCGACAGGGAGAGGTGGCCCAGCGTCTCCAAAACGAGCAAGGTCATGCAGCCATGCTGAACTACTGTCAGCGAATGGTGGCGCAGGCACGAGTATTGGCCCAGGGGCTGGGTCAAACATCACCACAGATGGAGATTTAAGACAATGGCGTCTCTTCAACCGTTTAGAGCCAGCGCCGAATGCTTTAAGCTAGTTGCCGTGTTGGGTTTACTGTTGGCTGGATTCCTGTTTGTTGGTTATCGCCTAGTGCCGGTGCCTGATGTGCAAATAATGACGATTGAGTTCAATGGCCATGCGCTGCAACTGGAGGTTGCCCGTAGCCATCAGGAGCAGGTCAAAGGACTGATGGGCCGAGCTGAGCTGCCTGACAACCAGGGCATGGTGTTCCCGGTTGTGCCTCCTCGCGTCGTCGAGATCTGGATGAAGGATGTGGCCTTTCCGTTGGACATCATCTATCTTCGCGAAGGTATGGTCCTTGGCCTGGAGTCGGATGCGACGCCGTGCTCCTCATCCTCTGTCTGCCCTATTTACAGTTCTTCTCAAGTTGTCGATACCGTCATTGAGCTACCGGGGGGGACGGCCTCGAAGTTGGGGATCAAGATAGATTCACAGATGCTGGAGCCGTAGCTCAGCTGGGTACCCAACCGCAGGTTTCGCAAAAGGAGTGTCCCAGTCCTGGAATTTTGTATTTTGTTCCGCATCGACAGCGCTCGCTGGGCATCCTATCAGGGATCGATGTCATTCTAGCCAGTGGCCCCCGGCGCAGGGGCTTTGATGACGCGGCTCTTGCCTTTGCATCTGTCAACTCTGGCGTCGGTTCGAGGAAATTAGTCTGGACACACACCTTTTTAGGCATAGCTATTCTCCAGAGAGAGAGTTTTGTCCTGCAAGAAGTACGCCAACAGCCAAAATTCGTTGTCTTTTAGCTGACTAATCGAGGTTCTGCCTGCAAATTTCTCGGCCAGAAAGGGCCGCAGTTCATCCAGCGTCCATTGCAGCCGCTGCACGTTTCGCTGAATCAGCGAGTAGCACTCATCCACGGAAAGGGTTGGGGCGATGGAGGCCAATCCTTTTGCCGGAGATGCAGGTGAGATGCCCCTTTCTGCCTGGGGAAAACTGGGTTTATCCCCCCGTACCCCCCTTTCCGGAGTAATTTTTGAAGCAAACCGGACCTCATCTGAGGGAATACACTTCATATCCCCCCCCTGGGTGTGTAACACCTTGGATTCACGAGGCATTGGGGGAGCTGACTTCTTCAGATCCCCTAACGATTGATCGGCTGAAAGGCTCTCTGAGCGGACTGTTACACTCGCTTTTTCACCCTGTCGCTCCGGATGCCAGAGATCAGCATTTTTATAGAGGCTCTGTAGGCTGCTGTGGGCGACCTCTGCCAGTCGGTGGGCAAGACTTCTGATGGAGGGAAAGACTATTCCACTCTCCTGGATGCTTTTGATGGCCTGAGCGATGCGCTGCCGTGCGTCTAGCTGCTTCAGGGTGTTGTCTCCCCCTGGTGGTAGTTTGGGTTTACTGTGGGAGCCGTAGGGCCAGTAGTAGTTCTCAATCGCCCTGGCCCACTGCCGCGATCGCTGCTGAAGTTGATGTTGGTGCTGGCAGTAAGCCTCAAACCCTGGGGTGGCCCTGGCCGTCTCCGCAATGTACATTTCCAGGGACTCGCCCTTGTGTCCTTCAAACACATGGCCACGGGTGGCGATCGCCTTCAACAGTCGATTGGTTTGACCTTTACTACTCCAGCCTTCACCAATCTCGGTATCCAGGTCGGCCTTCCATTCCTCTGCTCGGCGCGATAGGACTCGACGTGAGCTTTCTTGCTTTCTCGCTTCTCTGGCATGGGGCAGCGCGGTTCGGAGCAATTCCATGTCCTGACCAGCCGCTGCCCAGTCCCACTGAGCAAAAAAGTCATCCAGGCGATCGCTAGTGGGCTGCAAGTCCTCATTGAGCAGAGACGACCCCGTCTGTGGCTGGAGCGGTAGCCGGTGACCGTTGTATTCAATAAATTTGTCAACGCCGTAGGTCTTCGGGTTGGGAAAGCCTTCAAGGTGCCCCTTTTCCAGTTCGAAGCCTTGAGCTTTCAAGCATTCTTCCAGGGCACAAGCCAAATCAAAGGTAGCGACGGCGCTTGCCAGAGGCACATAGAGATGAATCCCGCCCCTTTGACTGGAGCGCAGCATGACGGTGCGGACAATGCCAATCGTCTCCAATGCCGCACAGATGCTCGTCAATGAGTCGGGGTTACAGTATCGCCCTCCCGCATCAATATCGAACAACCCATACTTAGTAGTGTGGGCAAACCGCACCCCCAGGATGCGCGCGACATCCTGCCAGCCTTCCCAGAGCACTCGAGGCCGAAGCTGGTGCTGAAGGGTACGCCAACGGGCTGGCACCGTATTGGGCGATTCAAGCGTCTCCCACAGGTACGTGCCAAATATTGCAACCAGCTTTTGACCCGTCTCTGAGCGGGGCAGTAAACCAGCGTCCTTACGGCTCTCCAGCATACATTCGATTCCAAAGTCGCTTTACCAACCCGGGAAGCGAGCCTTTGTACTCTCAAGAGCCAAAAAAAGATGCAAAAACTGTTGAGCTGCTATAATCAGCACAACAAAACAGATTGCGGAAGCTCTTGAAAGCGCCTAAACTTTCACTTCCAACCCTCTAAAACCCTTGGTGGCCTTAACACTAAGGGTTTTCAGATATTTAAGACCTTGCCAGTCAATTGATTCATAACGCACTCTTTCTTTTTTAGATAATATGCTCGATCTGATGATACTTAAGTTTGTCTGACTTGTGGGCTGGTGCCTTGCAAATCATCAAGCTTATTAAAATCAGTAATTTCCTGAGAGCCTCTAGATTTTGTCGGTATCGTATTTTTGCTGTCATCTACCGCGCTCAATGGACCCTCCTAATGAGAAGCCAACTCCGTTACGGGTCAACGTCCGGGAAGCGCTCAAATATACGATTGAGGATTTAGGGATCAGCGCAGCCGATCTAGCCAGTCGAGCCAAAATCACTCCTGCAGCCCTCTCCGAGTTCCGAAATGGCCACCGAGACATCAGCACTCGTTCCCTGCAGTCACTGCTCGATAGCCTGAGTCAGGAAGAATACGTCTATTTCTTGAAACTGATGCTAGGGGCTGAGTCTCTAGTTAGCACCGATAATGCCAGTCCTTCGCAATCAGAGGATGGCAGTGACAAAACCTCACGGCGACAGGCATTCTTTGCACTAGCGGCTAGCTTTTGTAGTCAGTGCAGCCAGGAGGAACAAGTCGCCCTGCTGAGCGTCGAGTACCGTGCGTTCAACCAAAATCCGTTCTTGGTCGATGATGAATAACAAGGGGGTTACACAGAAATGGGAGCCAGATCCCATCCCTTTTTGTTAGGCTACGGATAATTTTATACCTCTGCACAAAATCTGTATCGAAGGTCACCCTTTGGGGTATTCATGAACCAGCCATCGCATCCTTCAAACGGTCGCACCGAGCGACCACTTGATAATATTTATCGAGAAATCTTAGATTTCTCACCTGAAGATAGATCCCGCTTGATTGCTCGGCTTCTTCGAGTGACTCCAATGACGCTAATCTTAGGTTCTTCAACCTCCAAATCGCCCAATAAATGCACCGAGATTCGCATCCTTCCTCAATCTGATGCAACAGCAATTCTCGGCACAATTGTTGGAGAGTCAGAAGAGTCTTGAAATGCCTCCCGTTTAGGTGATTATAGAGACGCTTCACGCGCTTCTGTAATCACTTGCAGCAGCGTGTTGAATTCGCGGCCGCTACAATTCTTAGCAAATTTCCTTAAGTCATTCATCAGACGCAACGTGCCATCTGACTCTCCGGCAGCTAGAGAGCTCTCTTTAATTAAGGCATAGAAATGCGCTTGAGCAGCTTGAGGTAAATGCCTGATGAGGCATTGTAGCTTCCCACTTGGAATATCAATCCGCCCGTTCCGGTATCGGGATATGACGGGAGGGGAGATTCCGCAGGCATCTGCCAAGTCTCTCGCGACTACCTCAGGAAACGCTTCTAACGTCGCCTTCAATGCCTCCTGAAAGCTGAATGATGGCCTCTCAGATACAGGTTCATAATCCATTGGCTCTACTCGCAGTCCAAAGCTCCATCTGTATATGTAATCCAACAGATAGAAAATTCAAAGAAAGATTCTGAGAAGTTTTCTTTATTTCTAAAAATGATTTACCTTCGTCTCCAATCACTCGGACCCACAAGAGACTAGCTGAATACATTCAAATTTGGAAGATCAGCATAGAAGCCACTCGCTATCGGCAGTGGCTTCTACAGAGATCAGAAAAAAGCGAGTGCTTGTCTAGCTAAGGGCGATTTATATTGCCTTGCGAGGCTACAACCGTTATCTAAGCGCTAAGGCGATTCCACAGTCGAGCAATTTCGGCTAGCAGCGTTTGAATAGTTTGACGAAAGGCATTGTGCTCAGCTTCATTTGCCGCAGCCCTTTCATCTATGCGAGCCTGCTGTTCATCAAAGCGCTGGCTCCATTCCCGGTGCTCAGCCTCCCAAGCTGCTCTGGCTTCTCTCATTTCCTGCCGGTCAGCTCTCGCATCCTGTAGCAGGTTGTCGAAACGCTGATTCCATTCCTGCTGCTCAGCCTGGAGTGCCTGGGCATGGTCGGTATTTTGCTGTACTTGCCGGGTGATGTTCTGAAGCAGGTCATAGGTGTCGGCAAAGTTATCTACCATCGCCTGACGGAATTCAGCGATCGCGACTCGCTCTTGCTCGATGCCGTAAATGGTAGTTTCCAACATGGCTCTGGTTTCGCCTAGGTACTGGGCGTTGTCGTCTGCGGTTTCTTCGACTTCCTCGGCTTTCTGATGGGTGCGCTCCTGGGCTTGTCGTAACTGAGCGATCGCGGCAGAATTCTCAGCCTGAGCCGCGGCATTGCGCTCTTGGGTCTGGCGCAACTCAGCGATCGCAGAACTGTTCTCAGCCTGCTGCTGAGCCGTCCGCTCAAGAATAGCCTCTATGCGACTGAGCCTATCATCAACTCCATTCGTCATGGCAGCTGAGTCCTTTCCTATCGATGCTGAGCTTACTTCAAAGCCTGAATTACTAAACTACCTAGCGGCAGCGCAGTTCAGACTTTGGTGCCAATATACTTGATTACTAGTATTCCATACTTAGGCTACTTGTACTATTTTTGTCGTGAATTGGGCACAACAAACGGTTCTGGGCAAAACAGCTATAGAACTCAACTTGGCAGAATGGACTCGCCCCAACCGTTCGCATGGCGGTGGGACTGAGGCAGCACCAAGGCTCACGGCAAAAGGCTTAAAGATCGCTAGTTTCCGGAAACTCATCAGGCCAGCTATCCATAGACATCCTCATCTCTCAAGGCATCTAGCAGTTGTGTCTTCGCGGCAGGATTTGCTTGGGATGCCCACTGCAATCCCTCACGAATCAGAATCGGATCCCCTGATCTGAGGTATTTCATCATCTTTTCTCGGTAAATCTGGTGATTTTGCCTTGCTCTAGACTGCCAGTGAGCCTCATTTTGCGATCGCGCCTCAAGTATTTGCTGAACTTGCTGTGCTTTGAGGTCTAAAAAGACTTGCCTCCACTCCACAGGCATACTCTTATTACCAACCTCAGCCCCCTCGTGCACGTCATCTAATAGGCTCAAAGGCTGACTCTGTAAGGGATTACTATCATCGCCAGATAATAAGCTTGTAGGGTAAGAGGCGGTCGCTGGCGAAGCCAATGCAGACGCCTCTTCCCGATTTGAAGCTCGGGGGGTTTGGGGGGTTTTCCACAGGTCAGGATGCCAGAGAGACTTGTATTTATACAGCGTGCCACCTCCGACACCGTATTTCAATAACTTCTTAAATCGAGCCGTTGCCGTTTGTGGGAGGTTACCAGTACTGAAGAGATCAAGCATCGCTGCAGTGATCTTGTTTTGAGCTGTTTGAGATCGCTGATCATTCCAGGTCTTCTCAACTAGTGCAGACTCTGCTGAGGCTTTCTTCGGTTTGTACTTACCCTTCTGACTCCCGTAGGGAAAGTAGTGGCTATTCTCGATGCACCTAGCCCACTCGGATGCTCGCTGGTGGATTTCATGCTGATGAGCACACCATTCGCGATATCCCGGCAGTGATTTGGCTGTAGACACAACGGCCTCCACTAGTACATCACCACTCAGCGGCAATCCACCATGAATCACATGATGGAAAACGTAGGTCCGCATCGTAATACGCCCTAGAAGGTAGTTGGTTTGGCCTTTTCCTGTCCATCCTGGCTCGATTTCAGCGTTCAAGTCGTTTAAGAATTTGTCAGCTTTCTGTGAGACTCGATTTCGATGACGGCGATTTTGCTGAAGTACTTGCTCAATTGCGTCAGCACCGATAGTGTTCCGCTGCTGACACCAACGCCACTGCTGAACAAACGCCTTATGGCTACTGCGAATGGGCTCTAGCTGATCGTCTAATAAATAAGAACCGGCTTGTAATGGTAGCCGGTGAGCATTGAACAGATTCGGCGTGCCATCTACTACATAGAGCTTATTATTCGGAAAAACTTCAAGCTGCCCAGGTTTACACTTAAAACCCTTATTTTCTAGCAAAACCGTAACCACAGCCGACAACCGCCAAGAGTGCTGGGCTGTCTCAAAAGGAAAGTAAAGGTGTAGCCCTCGGGAATCACTAGACGTGCAGACGATATAACTAACCAGCCCCAGTGGTTCGAGTGCCTCTGCTAGGCGATGAATTACTAAAGGATCCTGAGTGGGGTGGTAGGCACTACCAGCGTCAATATCTAACAGGCAATACTGGGTTTGGGGTCCGAAACGAACTCCATAGAGGTAAGACCCTTGCTGTATTAGACGATCACTAAGGGGATAGCGACTCTCGCTTTGCCACTGAGGTCGTTCCCCTGGATTGGAGTGATCCGCATAAATGAAATCGTATCGATGCGGAAAGAGCGCCAGAAAGTCATTGCCACTTTCTGGCACATAGCAAAACTGATCAGCAGTACCCACAGCTAAGATTGGGCACCCCCAGCTTCATCCTCACAAGTAAGAGAGGGCGAAGCGCTATCTATAATGAGACAAGCTCTAATACCAATTCAATTTAAGGATGCACTTAATACAGCATTAGTAATGAAGTCCCATCCCGTCACTGAGCGAACCACGTC